>CALEMZ010000476.1 GCA_937910975.1 uncultured Pseudorhodobacter sp.
ACCCGTCAAACCTGCATGGGCTGAGCCTCATACACAGAGTTTCGGATACTCCCCGATTTAGGCGCAAGCTGCCCATCAAAACGCGATTTGCGCCTTCATCGCCTGCGTCCGGTCAGAGGCAAGGGTAAACGCCTCTTCGGCTCGGTCCAGCGGGAGGGTGTGGGTGATGAGGGGCTTAACGTCGATCAGGCCTTTTTGCATCAGCCCCACCCCGGTTGCAAATTCGGGATGAAAGCGGAACGAGCCGCGCAGGTCCAGCTCTTTGGCTGTAATCGCCATCATCGGCAGGGGCATATCACCGCCGAGGCCCAATTGCACGATCACGCCGCGCGGGCGCATGGCCATGATGCCAGCGGTCAGCGCGGGTGCGGCGCCGGAGCATTCATAAAGCACGTCGAAATGGCCCTTATCGGCGTTATATTCTGCAAGTACTTCCGGCTCCCTGCCCATGTTGATCGTGCGGTCGGCCCCGCATTTGCGGGCCAGCGCCAGCGTGAAATCAGAAAGATCTGTCGCCACAATCTCTGCTGCCCCCGCACGACGGGCGGCAAGGATTGACAGCATGCCAATCGGCCCGCACCCCGTGACAAGCACCCGCTTACCCAACATTTCGCCTGCGCGACGCGTGGCATGCAGCGCCACGGCAAGGGGTTCGGCCATCGCCGCCTCGCCCGCGCTCAACCCATCGGCTGGTACACACTGGCCAGCCTTGGCCACCAGTTCTTGCCGAAATGCGCCCTGAATATGCGGAAAGGGCATGGCAGAGCCATAAAACCGCATGTTCAGACACTGATTGTGCAGCCCCTCTGCGCAATAGCGGCACTGCCCACAGGGGCGCGAGGGCGAAACGGCGACCAATTGCCCAACCGTCAGCCCATCAACACCCAGCCCTAACTCCGCGACATAGGCCGAAACCTCATGCCCGAGGATCATAGGTTCGCGCAGGCGGATCGCGCCAAAACCGCCGTGGTTGTAGTAATGCAGATCCGAGCCGCAAATGCCGCCCATGGCCAGCCGCAACCGCACTTCTCCCGCGCCGGGGGCTTCGGTTTGTACCTCTTCGATCCGCAGGTCGCGGGCGGCGTGAATGACGATGGCTTGTGTGGCGGCGGGCATGGCAAACTTTCTGAATGGCAGCGTCCTATTTTTGGTATACCATATTTATCAGGCGCGGAATGCCCAAAGTTCCTGGCAGGCGCAGTGCCTTGACAGGCCTTGATATCGATAAAAATATGGCAGGAAAAACGCTAGCCAAGTTGATCAGTAAAGGGATGCAGATGGAATTGTTCAGCCTCAAGGGTAAGCGCGCCTTGATCACCGGGTCGTCACAGGGGATCGGCTTTGCGCTGGCCAAAGGGTTGCAGGAGGCCGGGGCCGAGATCGTGCTGAACGGGCGCGATTTGGCGAAACTGGCGACGGCGGCGGGCCGGATTGAGGGGGCCAGAACGCTGGCCTTTGATGCGACCGACCATGCTGCGGTGCGCGCGGCGGTGGATGGGTTTGAGGCAGAGGTTGGTCCGATAGATATTTTGGTCAATAACGCAGGCATGCAGCATCGCGCCCCGCTGGAGGATTTCCCGGCTGAGGCGTTTGAGCGGCTGCTGCAAACCAATATCGCAAGCGTTTTCCATGTAGGGCAAGCGGTGGCGCGGCATATGATTGCGCGCGGGGCGGGCAAGATCATTAACATAGCTTCGGTGCAGACCGCGCTCGCGCGTCCGGGGATTGCGCCTTACACGGCGACCAAGGGGGCGGTGGGCAACCTGACCAAAGGCATGGCGACCGATTGGGCGAGGCACGGGTTGCAATGTAATGCCATTGCGCCGGGCTATTTTGATACGCCGCTAAACGCGGCCCTTGTGGCCGATCCGGATTTCAGCGCTTGGCTGGAAAAGCGCACTCCCGCCGGGCGCTGGGGCAAGGTTGGGGAGTTGGTGGGCGCTTGCGTGTTCCTGTCCTCGCCCGCGTCCAGTTTTGTGAATGGCCATATCCTCTATGTGGATGGTGGCATCACGGCGTCATTGTGAGGGTAGGCCGCATCGTCGTGATGGGGGTCGCGGGCTGCGGCAAATTTTCGGTCGGGATGGCCTTGGCCCCGGTGTTCGGCGCGCGTTATGCCGATGGCGATGACCTGCACCCAGCCGAAAACATCGCTAAAATGTGCCGGGGGGAGCCGCTGACCGATGCGGATCGCTGGCCATGGCTGGCGCGGGTTGGGGCGGCACTGGCCGCAACGGGCGTTATCATGGGCTGTTCCGCGCTCAAACGGGCCTACCGCGAACGGATCGTGCAACATGCGGGCGGGCCGGTGTGCTTTGTGCATTTGTCGGGCAGTAAGGCGCTGATTGCCGCTCGCATGGCGGCGCGGCCGGGGCATTTCATGCCGCTGGCACTGCTCGACAGCCAATTCGCCACGCTGGAGCCGCCGGAGCCTGATGAAAACGCGTTCAGTGTGGACATTGATCAGCCAATGGCGGTGTTGATCTCTGAGATTGTGGCAAAGCTGGATGCGGGGTTATGACGCCCGCCCCCTTGCGCTTCATCTTTTCATGAATACTCAAACCCACTTGGGCTTATAGGCCCAGACGGTCTAAAGCTCGGTCCAGCGTCGCCCAATCGGCCAGTTGCAATCGCACCGGCAGGGTTAGCACTTTGGGTCGAAAACCGGGGGGCAATCGGACGGCATCCTTCTCGGTGGTCACCAGTTGCGCGCCAAGGCTTGCCGCCTCACGCTCCAACCGCGCCAGCAGCGTGTCGTTGAAAGGCTGATGGTCGCTTAGCGCTTCGGCCCGCAGCAGGTCGGCCCCGGCGGCGCGCAAGGTGGCAAAAAATTTCTCCGGGTGGCCGATCCCGGCAAAGGCCAGCACGCGTGCGCCTTGCCAATCCATGCCCATCTGCAAAACCTCAAGCTGCCCGGTCAGATGCGGCAGGGTGATGGCATCGCCCCACTCACTGGCAAAACGGGCCTGCGCGGGGGTATCACCGATGGAAAGCACAAGGTCCGCGCGGGCCAATCCGGTGGTCACGGGTTCGCGCAAGGGGCCTGCGGGCAGGCAGCGGCCATTGCCAAAACCGCGTTGGGCATCGACCACGATCAGCGACAGGTCCTTGACCACGGAAGGGTTTTGGAACCCGTCATCCAGGATCACCGCTTGCGCTCCAGCGGCCTCGGCCGCAGCCACGCCTTCGGCCCGGTTGCGCGCGACCCACGTGGGGGCGAAGGCCGATAGCAACAATGGCTCATCCCCAGTGTCGGCGGCGCTGTGGCGCGTCTCATCCACCCGCACTGGGCCTGGTAGCCGCCCGCCATGCCCGCGCGAGACGATGTGGGCGGCAACCCCGCGTTGCGACAACCTCTCCAGCAGTGCAATCGCGGTGGGGGTTTTGCCCGTGCCGCCCACATTCAGATTGCCAATGCAGATTACCGGCACAGAAGCCTTGAAACTAGCCCCCCTCCGCAAGCGATGCGCGGTGGCCGCGGCATAGGCCATGCCCAGTGGGGTAAGCAGCCTCACACGCCAGTTTGGGTTTTGGGGTGGGGTGAACCAGAAGCCGGGGGCCTGCATCACGCTGCCCTTTCAAGCAGTTTGCACAGGGCTTTGACCACCCGTTCGGTGGCCTCTGCACCATCGGATTCCACCACCCAGGCGGCCTGCGCCAGACGGGCGGCGCGGTCGGGGGACAGTAGTTCCCCCACGCTTGTGCTAAGATCGTTTGCCTTGCCGACAAGGCTGGTGGCCTGGGCTGCTGCGAGCCGGCCCAGCGGCATGCCAAACGGCCCTGCGCGCGGCCCGTGGATGATGGCAGAGCCAAGGGCCGCTGCCTCCATCGGGTCGCGACCGATGCCCGCTTCTCCAAGCCCGCCACCGATATAGGTGATGGGGGCGAGGCGATACCAAAGGCCGTAATCCGCATCTGGATCGACAAGATAAACCTGCACATCGCTGTCGGGTTCTTCCTCGGCATCGCGGCGTGCGACGGTCCAGCCTTCATCCTTTTCCAGCCGTGCCACCAGTGCGGGAATACGTGCGGGATCTTGTGGTGAGAGGATTAGGAGCAAGCGATGCGCCAGCTTCATGGTGCTGTTTTGGGCAGCGATAACAGCGGCCTCTTCGGACTCGGGCAGGGAGGCTGCGAACCAGACCGGGCGGGTGGCGAGCAGTGTCGCAAGCTCTGCCCGCTTTGCCTCATGACAGGGTAGGACGTTGCTGGGGTACTCCAGCCGTCCGGTGTTATGCACGCATTGCACGTCTGCCCCGGAGCGGCGAAAGGCGCGGGCGGCGGTTTCATCAACGGCCAGAACCGCGCTGACGCTGCCCAGCAGCCCCCGCGTCAGCCCCGGCCACCAACCTTCGCGCCCGCGCAAGATTGTAGGTGCGCGTGCATCGATCAGGGCGATGGGGATATGGCGGGTATGGGCCTCGTGCAGCAAGGCGGGGCGCAGTTCCCCCTCGGCCAGAGCGATAAGATCAGGCTTCCAATGGTCCAGAAATGCACGCGCCTCAGCGGTGCTATCGCTGGGCGCAGGTTGCCAGATCACGCCGGGCGGCGTTGTGTTTGGTCGCACGGGGCTGCTGAGAAGAACGCTTACACTGTGCTCCTCCTCCAGCCGCCGGGCGAGTCCGGTCAGTTGCGGCAGGCTTTCAGGGCCGGGAGCGTGCAGCCAGACCAAACGACCCGCCGGGCGGGCCGGGCGCGGTGCTGTTGCGTGCGCCTCCGCCCGGTGGGCAAGGTTATAAAGGGTCAGGCCAAGGGAATAGGCCATGGTGTGCAATCAGATGCCAAGTTCTTCGGTTGATGAGGCTGGCTGTGCCTCATCGCGCAGTCGGTGAATATGGGCGATGAAATAGCGGGTCTGCGCCTCGTCCACGGTGCGCTGCGCCTCGGCCTTCCAAGCTCTGTAGGCGGCGTCGTAATTGGGGAACATGCCGACGATATGGATATTGTCAGGGTCTTTGAAGGCGGTGCCTTGGGTGCTGATAAGCTCGCCGCCAAAAACGAGGTGTAGACGTTGGGGCATTGGTTTGCTCCGCATAAAGATTTCGATTGCGGCACAGGGTAGTTTGTTTGGCGGCAAGGCGAAAGGGGGGCGCGCGTGTTCGCGCAGGGCGATTGCCTTACAGCGCAGGGAGCGCGCCAAGTGCGCGGGCGACCCACTCGAAATAGCCCAGATAGGACTGGGCGAGATGCTCCCAGAAGTTCGAGGCGATGATGTAGAGAAAGTAAGGGACGGCGCAAACCAAGGGTTAAGGCTCCTTCAAGGTTTTCATGGACTCCTTGCAAGATTGCGGCTACATGGCGCGCTTGGCCCGAGATATTCCGGTGCTGGCGGGGCGAGGAGGCCCGGGCCAGTCAGGGGTGAGTGGCCGTTTACCGGGCATGAAACGCCCCCTGACAGGCAGAAAATTGATGGAACATTTGAATATCGCCGCGCCTTTGGCTGCGGCGCTGGAAGCCAAGGGCTATGCGTCCCTTACCCCTGTACAAAATGCGGTTTTGGCGGAAGAGGCGGCTGGGCGTGACCTGCTGGTTTCGGCGCAGACCGGATCGGGCAAAACCGTGGCCTTTGGCATCGCGATTGCACCGGATTTGCTGGCGGGCGCGGAGCGGTTTATGTATACGTCGCGACCGGCGTCTACAATGAGAGCGTCGTCCTGCGCCCGGGCGTTCGGGTCTACGGCGGCTACGCCTCCGACTTTCGTGTCCGCACCATCTATCTGTACGAGACCGTGGTCATGGGTAAGGCGCCCAGCGCGGATCTTCCCGGCGCGGTCAACGCGCAGAATGTCGCAGGCGGGGAGCTCACGGTCTTTGACGGCTTCTCGATCTTTGGCGCCGACAACAAGACGCCGGGCGGGAGCAGCTACGCCGTGTACGCCCGAGACTGCGACGGGACCCTGCGCGTCACCAATAACCGAGTCATCGCTGGGGACGGAGGCGACGGAGCCATCGGCGCCCACGGGGCCGCGGGCGCCGACGCCAGCTCGGGGACGCCGGGCATCGCGGCCCACGACGTTGGCGCCGATAGCTGTGGCAGCGGAGACCTCGCAAATGGAGGAACAGGCGGCTCCAACCAATGCGCCAGCGGGCCCACAAACGGGGGACAAGGCGGTAACGCTGTCTGCCCTGACTTCGACGAGAGCAGAGACTTCGACTGGTGCCCGCAAAACAGCTCAAACCAGACGGCGACTCTCGCTGAGGTCGGCGAGACAGGACAGGGCAACACGTCGGACGCAGGAATCGGTGGCGAACCTGGGAAAGATGGCGGGGTCATGGACCGCTGCCGAACTATCTTTGGTTACGACAACTCCCCTGCGTGCACGACCTGCAGCTTGCCGAACGGCTCCATGACCGGCCAAGACGGCGCTGCCGGCGAACCAGGCGTCAACGGCACACCCGGAACGGGCTGCGGCACGCCCGGCGCTACCGCCGCCGACGGGCTGTGGCATGCAAACAGCGGTGGCGACGGCACCCCGCCCAGCGACGGCGGCGGCGGCGGCGGAGGCGGCGCTGGCGGCGGCGTCGAGACCTGGCACTGCGCCAACAGCC
>CALEMZ010000477.1 GCA_937910975.1 uncultured Pseudorhodobacter sp.
GTTCCTTGCCCGTTTGATCGAATTGGAGATGATCGACCGTGGCCCAGCGGTCACCAGCGGGGCCGAACAAACAACATTTCCCGACGATCTTGTTCATGACGCGGTACTCCGTATCACCGCCGAGGAAGTGAAGTCCTACTTGGATCGCGCAAGCATTGTGCAGCGTCTGGTCAGTCTTCGCCGGGAAGCGCGGGCCAAGTTGCATTCGGTCCCCGCACTGGTCAATCATCTGCTGGCTCCAGATCCGATCCTAACGCGGTTCTACTCGACTCGCGCGCGGTTTGAAGGTGGGCTGAGCCCCTCGCTAGAGTGGTCTGATTTGGACCGCAGAAACTTGCGCGATGACGCGCGCGTTGCATGGCAATTCATCGAGAAATACACGCACCCGGAAACAGGGCTCTGCGCAGGAACTGCCCAAGACGGGCCAACCATCCGTATCAATCGCGATGCAACCATGTGGGATGTCGCAAGCCAGATGTTTGGCATTCAATCTGCGGTCATCTTGGGACTCATAGAAAAGGAGGATGGTCAGGCGCGCGTTGAACGCTTGCTGCGTCACCTGCCCACGGTGAACGTGGGTGGCACGAAGCTTCCGGCAGCGATCATCTCGTCTTCGACCGGACGCGCCCAAAGTCACGACTTCGATGTTTGTGATACCGGACGATTCCTGATTGCCTTGTCATCAATGGTCAAAGCAGGTTTGGCGCAGGCTGATGCCTGTACTATCGCGTTTGAGCGTTATTGTTGGTAAAGACGCACATAACGGTTGGCTTTCCTGCACGCATCTGATTTTTCAAACAATCCCGCATCAGGCAGATTTTCGCTTACTTTCCTGTCAATTCTGTGACTTTTCTGAATCTATTCGGTGCAACCTTCCTTGATCGCAGACAAGATCGGCCTTGTCGGCGTGTGAGCGCTGCCAAGCATGGGCGGGACTGTGCCGTGAGATAAGATTTCTCAGTAATGGGCGGTAATAACCGTCCATCGACTCCTTCGGATCGAATATGTTGATCTGCACATTAATGTGCTAGCCAAACTGTCTCATGAGTGCTGACGTCAGACAGCCCCAACCCGCCAATATCAGCCATTCCCCACTTATCCCAGCAAACGGCGGCTGTGGTCCCTTTTGCGTTGGCATGGCCAAACGTTGTGAACACACACACCAAGGCCAACAGGCGCCTGCCCCGGGATATTTTCAACCAGATGAATGGGCGGCTTGGAGTGATTGGCGCGCATCCAGAGTAATATCTGCCAAGCGCATCAGGTAGGTGTGGATGGTGAAAAAGACCGCGCCGGATTGCGGCAACCGCCCGAGGCATTGGCGTTCGGCGCGCAGGTACTGGGGTTCAGCGTCGATACGAGGCGCGGCTTCGGTCCGCGGGTGGAAGAGGTTCGGACTGGCGTAGAGGTTGTGGTTCATCCGCCAGAGGGGCTGGTCAGGGCGGATGGCATCAAGCAGGCGCTGCACGCGTTTGGTGACATTCGCATCATAGCTCGGTACGGGCGTATGGATCGCGGACATCGGCTTTGTGAGTTTCTCGGCAAGGGTCCATGAGGCGGGGAAGCATAGGATCGCACCTGTCAGCAGGTGCTCGCCGTGCGGGCCGGGGGTAAGGAGGCATATATCCTCTTGTACCAGACGGCCCAGAGTCAGGAGCGGCGCATCAGGGGCGAGTGTTATGGTTTGACCGTCGGGGCGGGTTGCGTGGCTGGGGGTGATGCTAAACCCAGGCGTCTGGCGCAGCTTGGCCAGCGTTTTAGCATAGAGTTCCGCCGCAGCCTCCTGCGCCTCTGGCAAGAGCGCGTGGACAGGGGCCAGCGCTGCGATCAAACGGTCGCGCTCGGCCATTTGGGCGGCGTAGGTTTCGGTGGTTTGGGTGATCCATGTGTCATCTTCCACCGGCAGGATGCCCGGCAGGCGGGCGAGGCGCGGGTCCATCCACGGCAGGGCGGGGAGTGTGCTGTTCAATATCGCTTTCATGGTTTGGATTTTGCGACGGGCAGTGCGGAAATACCAGACTGATTACGACATCGCGCAGTCGGGAATGGGCAAGACCCCCTGCCCTGCTTAGTCCCAGAATCTCATAACATTCTGAGGGGATCTGCCATGGACCAACCCTATTCCGCACGTCGCAAGATTGACCCTACGCGCGGAGATCGCCTCGGTGATGGTTCCCCCAATGACAATGACCGGGTGGAGATTGGGCCGACGCAACTGGCTTACGGCGAATGGGAGGCGGCAGGTTTGGTGTTGCCCGATCTGGATGCGATGCGGGCTTATCGGTTGGCGCGGCTGGTCAAGGGAGTGAACGAGCGCGGCTATGGCGGGGTGCTGATGTTTGACCCGCTCAACATCCGCTATGCCACCGACAGCACCAATATGCAGCTGTGGAACACGCATAACGCTTTTCGCGCCTGTTTGGTATGTGCCGATGGCTATATGTTGGTTTGGGATTATAAACAGGCAAAATTTCTTAGTAAATTTAATCAGTTGGTTCGTGAGCAGCGCACGGGAGCGGATTTGTTTTACTTTGACCGGGGCGATCAGTTGGGGGTGGCGGCGAGCCGATTTGCCTCGGAGGTACGTGATGTGATTGCCGAACATGGGGGCGGCAATATGCAGCTTGGCGTGGATAAAGTGATGCTGCACGGGCTGCGTGCGTTGGAGGCCTCGGGGTTTGAGGTAATCCCCGGTGAGGAATTGACCGAAAAGGCCCGCGCGATCAAATGCAAGGATGAGATTTTGGCAATGCGCTGTGCGTCACATGCCTGTGAAGCGGCGATGGTCGAGATGGAGCGGGCTGCGCGCGCGGGTGTGCCGGGGGGGCGCATGTCAGAGAATGACATCTGGGCGGTGTTGCATGCCGAGAACATCCGGCGGGGGGGGGAGTGGATTGAGACGCGACTGCTGACCTCAGGGCCTCGCACCAACCCTTGGTTTCAGGAATGTGGGCCGCGCATCGTGCAAAACAATGAAATCGTGGCCTTTGATACTGACCTGATCGGCGCTTACGGAATCTGCGTGGATATTTCCCGCACATGGTGGATTGGGGATGCCAAGCCGCGCCAAGATATGGTTGAGGCGATGAAGCTGGGCATAGAGCATATAGCTCAAAATATGGCGATGCTGAAGCCCGGTGTGACGATCCCGGAACTGTCGGCGCGCAGCTTTGTCTTGCCGGAAAAATATCAGGCGCAGAAATATGGCTGCATGATGCATGGGGTGGGCTTGTGCGATGAATGGCCGCTGGTTGCCTATCCTGATGCCGCCGTGGAGGGCGCGTTTGATTATGCGTTGGAGCCGGGGATGTGTCTGTGCGTAGAAGCCTTGATTTCACCTGAGGGTGGTGATTTCTCGATCAAGCTTGAGGATCAGGTTCTTATCACCGAAACAGGTTATGAAAATCTGACGAAATACCCGTTTGACGCAGCATTGATGGGGCATTGATGGGGCGGGCTACCCTCGGATATCGGGAAATCTGCGGCGCACTGCCTCAATGGTGGTCGCCCTAGGCGGCCCACGCTCCCTTGCCCTTTTTGCCCTGCCGGACTAAGGGAAAGCGCGCCCATCAAGCAAGTTATTGGCTGCCCGCATTCGCCACAACCCGAAAGGCCCTGCCGCATGATCCCTCGTTATTCCCGCCCTGATATGGTTGCCATCTGGTCGCCGGAAACCAAATTCAAGATCTGGTTTGAAATTGAGGCCCATGCCTGTGACGCGCAGGCTGCGATTGGCGTGATCCCCAAAGCCAATGCAGAGGCCGTATGGAAGGCCCGCGATGTGACCTTTGACGTGGCGCGGATTGATGAGATCGAGGCCGTGACCAAGCATGATGTTATCGCCTTTCTGACCCATCTGGCCGAGCATATTGGCGCCGATGACGCGCGCTTTGTGCATCAGGGCATGACCAGTTCGGATGTGTTGGACACCACGCTGAACGTGCAGCTCGTGCGGGCGACGGATTTGTTGCTGGTGGGGATGGACCGGGTGCTTGCCGCGCTGAAATCCCGTGCGATGGAGCATAAGGACACCGTGCGCATTGGCCGCTCCCACGGCATTCACGCGGAACCCACGACGATGGGCCTGACCTTCGCGCGGTTTTATGCGGAAATGGAACGGGGCCACGCGCGGCTCGTGGCGGCACGCGCCGAGGTGGCAACCGGTGCGGTTTCGGGCGCGGTTGGGACATTCGCCAATATCGACCCCTCGGTCGAAGAGCATGTCTGCAAGATGATGGGCCTTTCGCCCGAGCCCATTTCGACGCAGGTGATTCCCCGCGACCGCCATGCGATGTTCTTTGCGACGCTGGGGGTGATTGGCTCCTCCATCGAGAATATCGCGACCGAAATCCGCCATATGCAGCGCACCGAAGTGCTGGAGGCGGAGGAATTCTTCTCACCGGGCCAGAAAGGCTCCAGTGCGATGCCGCACAAGCGCAACCCTGTGCTGAGCGAAAACCTGACCGGCTTGGCGCGGCTTGTGCGCATGTCGGTGGTGCCCGCGATGGAAAATGTAACCTTGTGGCATGAGCGCGACATCTCGCATTCGAGCGTTGAACGCGCAATTGGGCCTGACACAACGATCACGCTGGATTTTGCGCTGCACCGCCTTGCGGGGCTGGTGGAAAAGCTGGTGATTTATCCCGAAAACATGCTGGCCAATATGAACAAATTCCGCGGCCTAGTGATGAGCCAGCGCGTGCTTTTGGCACTGACGCAGGCGGGCGTATCACGCGAAGACAGCTACCGTTTGGTGCAGCGCAACGCGATGAAGGTTTGGGAAAAGGGTGCCGATTTCAAAACCGAATTGCTGGCCGATGCGGAAGTGACCGCTGCCCTGACCCCGGCCGAGATCGAGGAAAAGTTTGATCTTGGCTATCACACCAAACACGTCGATACGATTTTCCGCCGGGTTTTTGGCGCCTGAAGCGCAGCTGCTTCGGACGCAGTGGCAAGCACTTCACGCTGGGTTGATAACGAGGGCAAGCTGATTTTCGGCTTGCCCTTTTGGTTTTTGTGCTACCCTCCTTGCAAGAGCAAGGAACCCGGCCCATGCGTATTTTTGTCCCGCTTCTGATTTGCGCCCTGCCATTCGCCGCCTTTGCCGTAGGCAGCGATGACACGGAACCGCCCACCCCCACCCAGACGACCACCGCCTGCGCCAATGGGCAGATTTTCGATGCCGAGGCGCAGAAATGCAAAAACCCGCAAGATGCCAGTCTTGGCGATGATATGCGTTTTCGCGCGGTCCGCGAATTGGCCTATGCCGGGCGCTACCCGGAAGCACTGGCCACCCTTGCCGCTATGGAGGAGGGTGAGACCGACAGGGTACTGACGTATCTGGGCTTTGTTACCCGAAAATCCGGCGATATGGCGGGAGGCATGGCCTTTTACGCCCGCGCGCTGGAGGTGAACCCCGATAACATCCTTACCCGCTCTTATCTGGGGCAAGCGCTCGTGGAACAGGGTGATATTGCCGCCGCCGCGCGCCAATTGGATGAAATCCGCGCGCGCGGAGGTGCTGGCACATGGGCCGAAGCCGCGCTCGCACATGCCGTTGGCACGGGACAGACACTGAATTACTAAGTACTACCCCGGCCCGTTATGGGCCTGATCTAGAAAGGAAGACCGATGAATACCAAAGCCGTTCTTGCCGTTCTCGTCTTGGCTTTCCTGCCCGGCCTCGCGATGGCGGCCTGCTCCTCCGACGAACACGCCCAATCGACGATGAGTTGCGCCGATGGCAAAGTGTTTGATGCCGATGCCAAGGCCTGCGTACCCGTTTCCGGCTAATGCCCTAACTGCATAAAATTGCAGCGATTGTTCGGGCGTTTGGCCAGGCTTATGTAAGCCCGTGTTAACCCTGACCTGACAGCTTGCCCCCAGTGAAGAATTCATGGGGGCTTTATGGCTGACGAAATGACTCAACTGGCGCAGATCAGACCTGTGCAGTATCTTGCCCCAAGCCATGAGCGCCGCACACGACGCCGCATCTTGACCAACCGCGAGAAGGCCGCCGTGATTGTGCGGCTGATGTTGGCCGAGGGTTCTCCCATCACCATTTCCAACATGCCTGAGCATATGCAGGCCGCCCTTGCGGAACAGATGGGCAAGATGCGCCTGATTGACCGGGTAACGCTTGATCTAGTGGTGCAGGAGTTTTTGGAAGAGTTGGAGGAAGTTGGGCTTTCGTTTCCCGGCGGGATTGAAGGCGCGCTTTTGATCATGGATGGCCATATTTCGTCCACCGCAGCCAACCGCCTGCGCCGCCTTGCCGGGGCGTCATCCAAGGAGGACCCCTGGGATCGGATCGCCTCGCTTGATGTGGAACGCCTGCTCCCAGTGCTGGAGGAGGAAAGCGTGGAGGTGGCGGCGGTGATGCTCTCCAAACTTGCTGTGCCCAGGGCCGCGGAACTTTTGGGCCGATTGCCGGGCGAGCGGGCGCGGCGGGTAGCTTATGCCGTGTCCTTGACCGGAAATGTTAACCCCGAGACCGTGCGGCGGATCGGCTTGTCACTGGCCACACAATTGGAAAACCTGCCAGCCCGCGCTTTTGATGCAGGCCCGGTGGAGCGCGTGGGCGCTATCTTGAACGTCACGCCCCAACTGATCCGGGATGAAGTGCTTGCCGGGCTGGACAAGGATGACGAAGACTTCGCGCAATTGGTGCGTAAAGCGCTCTTCACCTTTAATCACATCTCCTCCCGCGTCAGTCCGCGCGACGTTCCCAAGCTCGTGCGCATTATCGATCAAGCGATTCTGGTGACAGCGCTTGTTTCAGCCTCGTACCAGCCAGAATCCAACATGACGGCCGAGTTTATCTTGAGCAACCTATCTCAGCGAATGACCCAATCCTTGCGAGAGGAAATGGCAGAGCGCGGCAAGGTGAAGGAAAAAGATGGCGAGGCGGCACAGGGGGCCGTCATTTCCGCCATTCGCACGCTCGAAGCCTCTGGTGAGCTGGCGTTGTTTCAGGACGAGGAATAGACGTTGGCTCCATCGCCATAGCTCCGACGTTTTGCGGGAGGGCTGGTTCGCCTGCCCTCTGATCGCTTGTCGGGGTCGTGCATGGATGGGAATATGCGTCTCAATCATGCGGCCTGAAGGCGGAAGCCTGTCGATTTAGCCCTCTACATTCTCAAGAAAACCGTTAGGTTGCGTTGCAAGCGGCCTCTGCCCCAAAGCCCCGCCCCTATTCCCGGACGCATAATGACCTTTTATCTTCCCGCCCGGACCCGGCGCGCGCGCCTGCCAATAGGCGCAGACCAGAACACGACGCGCGCCTTGGGCGATATCTGATGAAGTTGGTGTCAAACAAAATACAAAACACGTTAGGCCCCAATGCAACGGGCATCCTTTTGATGCTGCTTGCAATTTTTCTCTTCACCTTGATGGATGCAAATGTGAAGGGCATGGTGGATCATTACCCCGCCCCGATGCTGGTATGGATCCGTTTTCTGGGGCAGTTGGTGCTGGTCATCATTTTGTTGCGCCATCGGTTTTTCAGCCATTTTCGCACCCGGTTTCCGCTTACCCATATGGCCCGCGCTGTCACTCAGATCGGGGCGACGGCGTTGTTTTTCACCAGCCTCGCCTACATTGGGCTGGCAGAGGCCACCGCGCTGATTGATATCAACCCAGTTCTCATCACGCTTGGGGCCGCGCTGTTTTTGGGGGAAAAGCTAGGGC
>CALEMZ010000478.1 GCA_937910975.1 uncultured Pseudorhodobacter sp.
CGCAATAATGGAAAACCTTCTTTCCATCATCACCTTCATTCCGGCGGTTGCTGCCGGTATTCTGGCGCTGTTCTTGCGCGGTGATGATGCCGCCGCGCGCAACAATGCCAAATGGGTGGCGCTGATCGCCACATCCACGACCTTCTTGGTGTCGATATTCGTGTTGGTCGGGTTTGAGCCCGCTGATACCGGCTTTCAGTTTGTCGAGGAGTATGACTGGATCCTCGGGCTGCAATACAAGATGGGCGTGGATGGCATCTCGGTCTTGTTCGTGATGCTGACAACCTTCCTGATGCCGATCACCATCGCGTCTTGCTGGACAGTGGAAACGCGCGTCAAGGAATATATGATTGCCCTGCTGATGCTGGAAACGCTGATGCTCGGCGTGTTCTGCGCTTTGGATCTGGTGCTGTTCTATCTGTTCTTTGAGGCCGGGCTGATCCCGATGTTCCTGATTATCGGCATCTGGGGCGGGAAAGAGCGTATCTATGCGGCGTTCAAATTCTTCCTTTATACCTTCCTTGGCTCCGTGCTGATGCTGGTCGCGATGATCGCGATGTATGCCGATGCGGGTTCCACGGATATTCCGACGCTTCTTGCCCATAACTTCGGGTCGGAAACCATGAGCATCGCTGGCTTCCAGATTGTGGGTGGTTTGCAGACGCTGTTGTTCCTTGCCTTCTTTGCCAGCTTTGCGGTGAAAATGCCGATGTGGCCGGTCCACACTTGGTTGCCCGATGCCCACGTTCAGGCCCCTACGGCTGGGTCGGTGGTGCTGGCCGCGATCCTGTTGAAGATGGGGGGCTATGGCTTCTTGCGCTTTTCACTGCCGATGTTCCCGGTCGGCGCGGACCTGCTAAGCCCCTTGGTGTTGTGGATGTCGGCCATCGCCATCGTCTACACCAGCCTTGTGGCATTGGCGCAGGAAGATATGAAAAAGCTGATCGCTTATTCTTCGGTCGCCCATATGGGTTTTGTGACCATGGGGATTTTTGCGGCAAACCAGCAAGGCGTGGATGGTGCTATTTTCCAGATGATCAGCCACGGCTTCATCTCGGGCGCGCTCTTTCTTTGCGTCGGCGTGATCTATGACCGGATGCACACCCGCGACATCGACGCTTATGGCGGCCTTGTAAACCGGATGCCGGCCTTTGCTTTGATTTTCATGTTCTTCACCATGGCAAACGTGGGCCTTCCCGGCACCTCGGGCTTTGTCGGGGAATTCCTGACATTGGTGGGCGTATTCAAGGTGAACACTTGGGTTGCCGCCGTGGCGACCTCGGGTGTGATCCTTTCGGCGGCTTACGGGCTGTGGCTGTACCGCCGTGTGG
This sequence comes from uncultured Pseudorhodobacter sp., assembly GCA_937910975.1. Classification (GTDB taxonomy): domain Bacteria; phylum Pseudomonadota; class Alphaproteobacteria; order Rhodobacterales; family Rhodobacteraceae; genus Pseudorhodobacter. Next base: position 1,332 of record CALEMZ010000478.1, read on the forward strand.
TTTTTGGCGATCTGATCAAGGAAGGCCTGAAATCAATCACGGATATGAGCCGCCGTGAGCGCGCAATCTTTGCGCCATTGATCGCGATGACCTTGCTTTTAGGCGTGTACCCCAGCCTTGTGACCGATATCATCGGCCCCTCGGTGACCGCGCTCGTGACTGACTACCATGCCGCCATCCCCGCTGCGGGCGATGTGCAAATGGCCAAGCATTGAGGGACGACAGATGAACCCGACTGATTTTTTCACCGTCCTTCCGGAATTCACGCTGGCCGTTGTCGCCATGGGGGCACTTCTTGCCGCAGTCTACACGGGCAAGGATACGCTGGCCTCGGCGGTCAACTGGGGCATGGTGGGCGTGTTCTTGTTTCTCGCCTTTTGGATTGGGGTTGGCGGGTCGGGCGAACGCACGGCCTTTGACGGCATGTTCAACGATGACCCCTTTGCGCGGTTTGCCAAGGTGACGATCCTGCTGTCGGCGGCGGCCGTGCTGACCATCAGCCATGACTTCATGCTCCGCCGGAACCTGCTGCGCTTTGAGTATCCGATCCTCATCGCTCTCGCGGTGCTGGGAATGATGTTCATGGTCTCGGCAGGCGATCTGATCACGCTTTACATGGGGCTGGAGCTGCAATCCCTGGCGCTTTACGTTGTGGCAAGCTTGCGGCGTGACAGTGTGAAATCCTCGGAAGCGGGTCTGAAGTACTTCGTTCTCGGCTCATTGTCCTCCGGGATTTTGCTCTATGGCGCGTCGTTGACCTATGGTTATGCCGGCACGACAGATTTCGCGGGCATCCTCTCAACACTTGGTCAGGGCGATATTCCGCTGGGGCTGCTGTTTGGATTGGTACTGCTGATCACGGGCCTCGCATTCAAGGTTTCTGCCGTACCGTTCCATATGTGGACGCCGGATGTCTATGAAGGCTCGCCCACGCCGGTTACCGCCTTCTTTGCTACGGCGCCGAAAGTGGCCGCGATGGCCCTGATGGCCCGACTGATGTATGACGCATTTGGCGCGATCCCCGGCCAATGGGGGCAGGTGATTGCCGTTTTGGCCGTGGCCTCGATGTTCGTCGGTGCGATTGCAGCCATCGGTCAGCGCGATATCAAACGCCTGATGGCCTATTCTTCGATCTCGCATATGGGTTTCGCGCTGATTGGCCTTGCGGCTGGTACCGTGGGCGGCGTGCAGGCGATGCTGATCTATATGGCGATCTACGTTACCATGAACATCGGCGCCTTTGCCTTCATCCTGTCGATGGAAAAAGATGGTCATGCCATCACTTCAATTAATAGCCTGAACATGCTGTCCAAGAAAGCGCCGCTGCCGGCCTTTGCGATGCTGGTACTGCTGTTCAGCCTTGCGGGCGTGCCGCCAATGGTGGGCTTTTTCGGCAAGTTCTATGTGCTGCAAGCGGCGGTGAACGCGGATATGGCATGGCTCGCGCTTGCCGGGGCCGTGGCTTCGGTGATCGGCGCGTTCTATTACCTGCGCATCATCTTCTACATGTATTTCGGCAAAGAGGGCGATGGCATCGATGGCCGTATGGGGGCCGTGCAATGGGTGGCCCTGATGGGCTCTGCGCTGATCATGGTGTTGGGCATCATCAACCTCTTTGGGGTGGAAAGCATCGCCCTTGTCGCGGCGGAAACGCTTGTCCGTTAACCCACTTCCTCCGGGCTGGCCGCAAGGTGTGGCCCGGACTTTGCTTGACAGCGTGGACAGCACC
>CALEMZ010000479.1 GCA_937910975.1 uncultured Pseudorhodobacter sp.
CATGAGTCTTTGGACCGGCCGCGCGGCGATGCTGGCGTCAACTTATAAGCCGGGGCATCATAATTCGCTGCTGGATCAGCATAAGGAAGTGCCGTTTTTTGATAGATTCTCCTTTAGTCGGGCTAGGATTGTGACGTGCATCGGTATTTGGGATGGCACCAACCCTATCGCAGGCTGACTGATGATCGAACATCTGCCCCGCAGATGTTGCGCATTTGCGGCGGCGTGGGGAAGGCGGCGGGGCTTTTCGCGTTGGATAAACCGCATGCGCCCGGTTCCGCTTTCCTCAAGCCAGAGTCGCGCGCTGGCTTTTTGCCTCCCATCCTGAGGCGAAAATCGGCGGGTTTATAAAGAAAACCGGGGAGAGCGGCGAGGAATCCCTGCAAAACCGTACAATATGGCGCAGTAACGACTTGCGAAGCTCCGCCCCCTGTGATTGAGCTTTGCGCCGCAGGGTGATACCTTGTGCATGTGCCCTGCGTCGGGGGCGGGCCGTCGGCCTATGGGAACTGACGCGTGAAATTCTGGAGGACAATGTCCTGTCTCATTCTGATCCTGCAACCGGATTGCCGGTTGGGCCAAGAGCACCGCGTATGACGGCTCTGGCGAATACTGAAAACCAGCCAAATTCCGAAGAGCTTTTGGCCCGCGTCATTGCTTCGCTGGAGGATGACAAGGCCGAAGAGATCGTCGAGATCGACCTGCGTGGCCGCTCTGACATGGCCGATTATATGCTCATCTGCTCGGGGCGATCGACGCGTCAGGTCGTGTCGATCTCCGAAAAGCTGGCGGACCGTCTGAAGCAAGACTACGGGTTTTTGTGCAAGATGGAAGGCAAGGAAACCGGCGATTGGGTGCTGATCGATGCGGGCGATGTGATCGTCCATGTCTTCCGCCCCGAAGTGCGCGAGTTTTATGACCTTGAAAAGATGTGGCAGCCGGGAGGCCATATGGGCATAGGTGTGCGCGAGGAAGACTGATGCGCGTGCATCTTTGTGCTGTGGGCCGGCTGCGTGCCGGGCCGGAGCGCGACCTGATCGACGATTATGTAACGCGATTCAACCGGACGGGCCGGGCCTTGGGGCTTGGCCCTTTTGCTGAGGTTGAGGTGGAAGACCGCAAGGGCGGCGGCATGGAGGCGGAGGCTGCGTTGCTGACCCGCGCCGTTCCTGCCGGGGCTTTGCTGGTGGTGATGGATGAGCGCGGGCGCAGCCTTTCCAGCCCCGAATTTGCCGACCAACTGGCGCGTTGGCGCGATGCGGGGCGCCAAGATGTGGCCTTTGCCATTGGCGGGGCGGACGGGCTTGCGCCAAGCCTTCGCGCCAGTGCCGATTTTTCGCTATCCTTTGGTGCGATGGTTTGGCCGCATATGCTCGTGCGGGTGATGCTGGCCGAACAGCTTTACCGTACGGCGTCAATTTTGGCGGGCAGCCCCTATCACCGGGAGTGACGGGATTTGCATCTTGGGCCAAGCCTTGCCCATCACGCGCCATGATGGTTGCCGATCTATCTGTCAGCGCGTAAAACCAGCGCAATCCATTGGAAAGGCCGTGCCATGCAAGTTCCGAAACCCGTAGTCCTGTGTATTCTGGATGGCTGGGGGCTGAACGAGGATACCAGAGCCAACGCGCCGGTCTTGGCCCATACGCCGAATTTTGATGCGCTGATGGCCACTTGCCCCCATGCCACGCTTATCACCCATGGCCCCGATGTGGGCTTGCCGCGCGGGCAGATGGGCAATTCGGAGGTGGGCCATACCAATATTGGCGCGGGCCGTGTGGTGGCGATGGATCTTGGCGCGATTCATCTGGCGATTGAAGAGGGAAGCTTTGGCCAGAACCCGGCCTTGCGGGAATTCATCGCGGGGCTGAAAGCCTCGGGCGGGGTGGCGCATCTGATGGGAGTGATCTCGGACGGGGGGGTGCATGGGCATGTGGCCCATGTGATCGCGGCGGCCAAAGCGGTGGCCGGGGCCGGGGTTCCGGTGGTGATCCACGCCATCACCGACGGGCGCGATGTGGCCCCAAGCTCCGCGCCAGAGCATATGGCGCGGCTGCTTGCCGGCCTGCCCGATGGCGTGCGGGTTGGCACCGTGATTGGCCGCTATTGGGCGATGGACCGGGACAATCGCTGGGACCGGGTGCAGCGCGCCTTTGACGCGATGGTTTCAGGCAAGGGAGAGGCCGCCCCCGACCCGCAAGCCGCGATTGCCGCCGCCTATGCGCGGGGCGAAACGGATGAGTTTATCGCGCCTTCAATAATTGCGGGCTATGGCGGGGCCAAGGCAGGTGATGGGTTTTACTGTCTGAATTTTCGCGCCGACCGCGCGCGTGAGATTTTGGCAGCGCTGGGCGACCCGGCGTTTGAGGCGTTTGACGCCAGCGCCCGCCCGCAATGGGCGGCAATGCTGGGGATGGTGGATTATTCCACGCAGCATAATGCCTATATGTTGACGGCCTACCCTAAGCCAGTTTTGCGCTACACGTTGGGAGAATGGGTCGCCGCACAGGGCCGCACGCAGTTTCGCTTGGCGGAAACCGAGAAATATCCCCATGTCACCTTTTTCCTCAATGGCGGGGCCGAGGTGGCATACCCCGGCGAAGAGCGCGCGATGCCCAAATCGCCCAAGGTGGCCACTTATGATTTGCAGCCGGAGATGTCGGAGCCGGAGGTGGCCGAGGCGCTGGTTGGCGCGATTGCGCATGGGTATGACCTGATCGTGGTGAATTTCGCCAACCCTGATATGGTCGGCCATACCGGCGATCTAGCGGCGGCGATGAAGGCCTGCGAGGCGGTGGACCAGGGGCTTGGTCTTGCGCTGGCGGCGCTGAAGAAGGTGGGCGGCGCGATGATTGTTACGGCGGATCATGGCAATTGCGAAACCATGGTGGACCCGGTGACAGGTGGGCCACATACCGCGCATACCACCAATCCGGTGCCGGTTGTCCTTTACGGCGGGCCTACGGGTGCGCGGTTGCGCGATGGGCGGCTGTCCGATCTGGCACCAACGATCTTGCAACTGATGGGCCTTGCGCAGCCAGAAGAGATGACGGGAAGAAGCCTGATCCAATGATCCGTGCGGCGCTTCTTTTCTGGTTGCTTGGCACCGCCGCCCATGGGCAAACAGCGGCTGAGCAGGCGACAGCCGCGTCAACCGCTTTGGCGGCGGCGGTGGCCGCGATGGAAGTGGCGGAAAGCGCGCGGGATCGGGTTGCGTCGCTGACCAGTACGATACAGGCTTATGAACAGGGTTTGAGCGCGCTGCGCGATGGGTTGCGGCAGGCGAAGGTACGCGAAGCCTCATTGTTGTTGCAGTTTGAGGCAGAGCGGAACCGCGTGGGCCAATTGCTTGGCGTTTTAGGGCAGCTGGAGGCGACACCCGGCCCGTTGCTGCTGTTGCACCCCTCGGGGCCTTTGGGGATGGCCCGCTCAGGGATGATCATTTCCGAGGTGACGCCCGCGTTGCAGGCCGAGGTGGCACGGCTGCAGGCCGAATTGACGGAACTGCGCGACCTGCGCGGGTTGCAAGTGGCGGCGGGCGAGGTGTTGACCACTGGGCTGGCGGTGGCACAAAGTGCGCGCACCGCCCTCAGCCAGGCCATATCGGAGCGCACGCCCCTGCCGCGTAGCTTTACCGAAGACCCGGAGGCGCTGCGCAGCCTTTTGGAAAGCGCGGATACTTTGGCCGCCTTTGCTGATGGGCTGCCGCTGGATGCCAAAGGTTCAGACGCCCTGCGCAGCTTTGCGTCGGCGCAAGGAAATCTGGTGTTGCCGACGCTAGGCACCGTGCTGTTGCGCGCGGATGAGGTCGACGCCCGTGGCACCCGCCGCCCCGGCATTACCCTGTCCACTAGGGCGCGCGCGCTGGTCACAGCGCCATGGGCGGGGACCATCCGTTATCGCGGCCCGCTGCTTGACTACGGAAATGTGATTATTCTTGAGCCGGGTGGAGGCTATCTTATGGTGATGGCCGGGCTTGGGACAGTCTATGGTGAGGTTGGAGAAGTCGTGGGAATCGGTGCGCCTTTGGGTCTGATGGGCGGCGGTAGCGATGAAAATGGCGAAGAGTTTCTGGCGAGTGCGCAGGATGTGGGTGGTATTCGCGAGACGGAAACGCTTTATATTGAGATCAGAGAAGGCACCAAGCCGGTAGATCCGGCACCGTGGTTCGCCGCAACAAAGGATTGATACAGGCAATGAAGAGATTCCTTATGGCTGCGCTGGGAGGCACCGTTGCAGGCGTTTTGCTGACAACGCAGATCGCTGGCCCCTTGTTGGCGCAAGAGTCCGAGAAAACCACCACCGTCTATGAGCAACTGGATTTGTTCGGCGATATTTTTGAGCGTATTCGCGGCCAATATGTCGAAGAGGTGGATACCAGCAAGCTGATCGAGGCGGCAATCAACGGCATGTTGACCTCGCTTGATCCGCATTCGAGCTATCTCGCACCCAAGGATTTCGACGATATGCGCGTGCAGACGCGTGGCGAGTTTGGCGGCCTTGGCATCGAGGTGACACAAGAAGATGGTTATGTGAAGGTCGTCTCGCCGATGGATGACACACCGGCAGCGGCGGCGGGCATTGAGGCGGGCGATTATATCACCCATGTGAACGGTGATTCGGTTTTGGGCTTAACGCTGGACGCTGCGGTGGAGCTGATGCGCGGGCCGGTCGGCTCCGAAATTATCATCACTATTGTGCGCGAGGGCTCGGCAGAGCCGTTCGACGTGTCGATCATCCGTGATACGATCAAGCTGACAGCCGTGCGCACGCGCGCCGTGGGCAGCACGATTGTCGTGCGCATGACTACATTCAACGATCAAACCTATCCGGGGCTTGAGGCAGGGTTGAAGAAGATATCGGACGAGCTGGGCGGCTGGGACAATGTCAGCGGGCTAGTGCTGGATTTGCGCAATAACCCCGGTGGCCTGCTCAATCAGGCGATCAAAGTGTCGGATGCTTTCCTTGACAAGGGAGAGATCGTCTCGACCCGTGGCCGCGAGGCCAGCGATGGGGAGCGGTTCAACGCCATACCCGGTGATTTGACTGGCGGTAAGCCTTTGGTCGTGCTGATCAATGGCGGCTCGGCCTCTGCCTCGGAGATCGTGGCGGGCGCGCTGCAAGACCATCGCCGCGCGATTGTGGTGGGCACAAAGAGCTTTGGTAAAGGCTCGGTACAAACCATTATCCCGCTGCGCGGAGAGGGCGCGATGCGCCTGACGACGGCGCGGTATTACACGCCCTCGGGCCGGTCTATTCAGGCGCTGGGTGTGGCCCCTGACATCATCGTGAACCAGCCGCCGCGCCAACCCATGACCGAAGAGGACACGCCTGCAAGTGCCGTGAAGGCCCGCACCGAGGCATCCTTGCGCGGCGCACTGGATAATGATTCCATGTCGGAAGATGAACGCAAGCAGTTGGAGGACGACCGCGCGCGCGAAGAAGAATCTGCAAAGCTGCGTGAGGAGGATTATCAGTTGGCCTATGCGATTGATATTCTTAAGGGCTTGGCTGCGATTGCTATAAAGCCCTGATCCTGATGATCTGACCACTCAAGGGGGGCGCAGCCGTGCCCCCCTTTATGCATGAAAAGGCCAACCTCATGACCGATGTGACAAACCTGCCGTACCGCGCCTGCGTTGGGGTGATGCTGATCAATAGCGACGGTCTGATTTTTGCGGGCCAGCGATTGGATTCATCGGTGGCGGCGTGGCAAATGCCGCAAGGTGGCATCGATGACGGTGAAAAGCCGCGTGCGGCAGCCTTGCGGGAGTTGTGGGAAGAAACCGGGGTTACGGCGGATCTGGTAGCATTTGTCGCCAAGACGGATGATTGGGTAACCTATGATCTGCCGCCAGAATTGCTTGGCAAGGTCTGGCGCGGTAAATATCGGGGCCAGCGCCAGAAATGGTTTCTTTATCGGTTCACCGGGCGCGACGATCAAATTGCCATAGCGACCGAACATCCTGAGTTTTCCGAATGGCGCTGGATTGGCGCACAAGAGATGATCGGCTCTATCGTGCCGTTCAAACGTGCGGTGTACGAGCAGGTGGTTGCGGCTTTCCAGCCGCATCTGGCGTAAGCGCTAGCCCTGCGGTGTCATGGCCTTGCGTTGTTTGGCGCGTTCCAACCCCAGTTTGCGTTCGCGCCAGATGATCAGCACGCCCGCGGTGACCACAAGTGCGGCCCCGGCCAGCATGGTGATCGTTGGCACCTCGCCAAACACCCAATAGCCGATGCTGAGCGCAAAGATCATCGAAGCATAGTCAAACGGTGCCACCACCGAGGCATCCGCCTCGCGGTAGCTGGAGGTCAGGAAAATCTGGCCAACGCCGCCCAGAAGCCCGGCCAGTATTAGCAGTATCGCCTCTTTCGGTGCGGGGATAACCCAGCCGAAGGGCAGAGTGACGAGCGAAAGCAGCGTGGCCGTCAGCGAAAAGTAAAACACGATGGCTGCGGTTTTTTCCTTCATCACCAACTTGCGCACGAAAACCTGCGCAAGGGCGGCAAACACGGCCCCCCCCAGCACCAGCATCGCGCCAAAGGCAGCCAAGTCATTGCCGGGGCCGGGCACCACGCTCAGGCGCGGGCTGAGCACGATCAACACCCCGATCAGGCCCAGAACAACGGCGGAAATGCGGAACAGCCGCACATCCTCGCCCAGAAACATCGCGGCAAATATGACGGTGAGCAAAGGCGCAGCATAGCCGATGGCCGTAACCTCGGGCAGCGGTAAATAGCCCAGACCGGCAAAGCCAAGCCCCATTGCCATGGTCCCCACCACGCCGCGCCAGACATGGCCCATCGGCGCGCTGACCTTCAGCCCACTGCGCAATTCGCGGCGCATCATCAACCAGACAATGATTACCGGCATGGCAAAGAAAGAGCGGAAAAATACGGCCTGCCCCGGTGGCACATGGTCAGAGGTGGCTTTGATCAGCGAGGCCATAACGATGAAGGCCACAACGGAGAAAAGCTTGTAAATGATGCCGCGCATGGGGCGCATGGAGGGGCCTTTGCAAAGGGTTGCCGCAGGTGGACCATTCTTTCGGGCGCGATGCAAGGCCCGTGAGGGGCTGGACCTTCGCGCGGCCTTAGGCTTTGTTGGGAAAAAGAAAAAGGATTCCCATGATGACCACTGCCACCCTTTCCGCCCGCATCGCCCAAGGCGCGGGCCATGCCCCTGCGGATGTTGTTTTGCGCGGCGGACGTGTGTTCGACCTTATTACCGGAGAACTGGTGCAAACGGATGTGGCGATTTGCGGTGATGTGATTGTGGGGGTGTTTGGCACATATGAGGGGCGCGAGGTTATTGATGTAACAGGGAAAATCCTTGTCCCCGGTTTTATTGACACGCATCTGCATATTGAAAGCAGCCTTGTTACCCCGTTTGAGTTTGATCGCTGCGTGACACCGCTGGGCGTGACCACGGCGATTTGCGACCCACATGAAATTGCCAATGTTTGCGGGTTGGAGGGGATCCATTATTTCCTTGAGGCATCGGGCCTGACGTTGATGGATATTCGCGTGCAGCTTTCGTCTTGCGTGCCTTCCACCCATATGGAGACGGCGGGGGCGGTGCTGACGGCGGCGGATATTTTGCCGCTCAAGGACCATCCACGCAGCCTTGGGCTGGCGGAGTTCATGAATTTTCCCGGCGTCTTGATGCAGGATGCGGGCGTTATGGCCAAGCTGGAAGGTTTCAGGGGGCGGCATATTGATGGGCATTGCCCGCTTTTGCGTGGCAATGCGCTGAACGGTTATATCGCGGCGGGGATACGCACCGAGCATGAGGCTACCAGTGCGGAGGAGGGACTGGAAAAGCTGCGCAAGGGGATGCGGGTGCTAATCCGCGAAGGCTCCGTCTCCAAGGATTTGCACGCTTTGGCTTCGCTGATCACAGAGCGGCACAGCCCCTATATCGCCTTTTGCACCGATGACCGGAACCCGCTGGATATTGGCGAACACGGCCATCTAGATTACATGATCCGCACCGCGATTGCACTGGGCGCGCCGCCTTTGGCAGTGTACCGCGCCGCCAGCCTTTCGGCGGCGGAGGCGTTTGGGCTGAAGGATCGCGGGCTGATCGCACCCGGCAAGCGCGCCGATATCGTGGTGATTGATGCGTTGGAAACCTGCCGCGCCAGCATGGTGTTTGCGGGCGGTGTGCAGGTGACGGATGCCGCCTTTGCCGCGCGTAAGATCATTCCCCCCGTGGCGCGCCATTCGGTGAAAGCGCCCGCAATCGTGGCGTCAGATTTTCGTACCGGCGGCAACCGGGTGGAAACCCCGGTGATCGGCATTCTGCCGGGCAAGATTATCACCGAACACCTGACCTATGACATCGCGCCGGAAGGCGGCGACAAGGCCCCCGATATCGCGCGTGACCTCGTGAAAATCGCGGTGATTGAGCGGCATGGTAAGAACGGCAACCGCGCCACGGGCTTTGTGAAGGGTTTTGGCCTGCGGCGCGGAGCGATTGCCTCTACCGTTTGCCATGACCATCACAATATCGCGGTGGTTGGGGTGGATTATGCCGATATGGCGCTGGCGGTGGCGCGGCTGGGCCAGATCGAGGGCGGGTTTGTGGTGGTGGAGGGCGGCAAAGTGCTGGCCGAGCTGGCGCTGCCTGTGGCCGGGTTGATGAGCCTTGAGCCGTTTGAGGCGGTGCGCACGGCATTGGCGCATCTGCGCGCGGCGGCGCGTGGGTTGGGTGTGACGCTGGAAGAGCCGTTCCTGCAACTGGCCTTCCTGTGCCTGCCCGTGATCCCGCATCTGAAAATCACCGATCACGGTATGGTCGATGTGGACAAGTTCGAAGTGATGCCCTGAGGAACCACAATGGCCAGCTATGATCCGAAATATGACACGCTGATTGATGCTCAGACATGGGATTTCATTCGTGAGACAGAAAGCTGGTATCCGCCCGATGCCATTGGCCTGACGATTGCGGACCAGCGCGCGGTTTATGACGCGATGTGCCGCGGCTTTTTTGCTGGTTATCCGGCGGGGGTGGTGGCGCAGGATGGGGCGATTGCGGAGGGGGGGCAACTGTTCCCTGTACGGCGCTATAGCGGCGGGGGCGGGGG
>CALEMZ010000480.1 GCA_937910975.1 uncultured Pseudorhodobacter sp.
AAGGTCTTCCTCTCGGCAATCGCCCTCGCCGCAACCGTCATATTCTGGTTATGAGTCCTGACCCTAGGGATTACATTTCAAACAAAAAAATGGGCGTTGGTTGCACTATTATCTGGCGGTTTCGTGGGGGTTTTCCGACATAGAGCCAAGACACCTAGTCAGCGTTTCTTTGTAACCCAGCGACCTCATGGCAGCCAAGTGTGATGCTGTCGTGCAAGTTGTTGTGCTGCCCAGTTGAACCCACATAATCTTCCTGTCGAAGTCTCAAATCAAAATCGGAAACGTAAGGAAGTCACTTGCTTATGGTAGTGATGGTGACCCCGACTGGATTCGAACCAGTAACCTGCCCCTTAGGAGGGGGCTGCTCTATCCAGTTGAGCCACGAGGCCGCGTCAGCCTTTTTGCGATCAAATGAAGAATTGTGCAACCCGTCTTGCTTTTCGCGCGGGTGATTGCTTGGCGCGGTAGTGTAAAAAGAGGGGAGTGATGTGGCCCACCAACCCCCCTTTTTTTCTCTGCCCAGCGTGCGCGAGAGAGCTTGCAAAGCAGGGCAGAAAACAATCAGCAGCGCTGCTGCGGTATGTTAGCGATAACATACCGTGACACGGAAGCTTGGACAAGGGCAAAATTTAGCGGTAACAGTAATTCAAGGCCCCAATGAAAAGGCAATTATACATTGACCCTACCGACCCGACCCGATCCACGCCGTACGTTGACGCTGCGCGATGTCTCCGAAGCCTCAGGCGTATCGGAGATGACCGTAAGCCGGGTGCTGCGGAGCCGGGGCGATGTATCGGATTCAACGCGAGAACGGGTGCAGCAAGCCGCACGTCAACTTGGCTATGTGCCTAACAAAATCGCAGGCGCGCTGGCCAGCCAACGGGTGAACCTTGTGGCAGTGATAATCCCGTCGCTCTCGAACATGGTCTATCCTGAGGTGATGACGGGGATCTCGCAAGTGTTGGAAGATACCGGCCTGCAACCCGTTGTTGGCGTGACGCATTACCTGCCGGAACGCGAAGAATCGGTGCTCTATGAGATGCTGTCATGGCGACCGTCTGGTGTGATTCTGGCGGGGTTGGAGCATACAGACGCCGCCCGCGCGATGCTGGAGAATGCGGGCATACCGATTGTTGAGGTGATGGATGTTGATGGCACCGCAATCGACAGCGTTGTCGGTATTTCGCATCGCCGCGCAGGGCTGAAGATGGCCGAGGCGATCTTGGCGGCAGGCTATAAGAAAATCGGGTTTCTGGGCACGATGATGCCCGATGACCACCGCGCCCGAAAGCGGTTGGAGGGGCTGGAAGAGGGTCTCGCCGCCGCAGGCATCACGCTTGCAGACCGCGAATTCTACTCGGGGGGATCGGCGCTGCTGAAGGGGCGTGAGATGACCGAGGCGATATTGTCGCGCAGTCCGGACCTCGATTTTCTATATTATTCCAATGATATGATTGGGGCAGGCGGTTTGCTTTACTGCATTGATAAAGGGATCGA
>CALEMZ010000481.1 GCA_937910975.1 uncultured Pseudorhodobacter sp.
AGGACATCGGCTACGCTTCGACGCTCGCAAACACGCTCCTGTTGTTTGTGCTGGGCTTGATCGGTTTGATCGCCGTAACTCTGGGTCGCCGTGTCCACTATCTGGGAGATCGCTGATGACCGACACGATGAATGATCCGCACGAAGAAACTGGCACCTCGGTAGCACCGATAGCGAGCACACGTCGCAGGAACTTTGCGAAGGCCAGAGACGGCTGGCTGCATCTGCTTCTGGCCCCCATCGCTTTGCTGTGGATGAGCCCGCTGATCTGGATCATCCTGACATCACTCAAGACGAGGACAGAAATTTTCGACCCGAACGCAGGATTCTTCCCTGCGATCCTGCGGTTCGAAAACTATCCTGCCACCCTGACGGTCGCTCCGTTCGGGACTTATCTGCTCAACTCTGTTCTGGTCACAGGATCGATCATCGCGGCACAGCTTATCACGATTACGCTTGCGGCCTATGCGTTTGCGAGGCTTGAATTTCCATTCAAGAAATTCATCTTCGCTCTTTTTCTTCTTCAGATCATGTTTCCAATCTACGCAACATTCCTGACCAACTTTGTCACCCTGCGCGACATGGGGCTGGTGAACACGTTGCCCGCAATGATCGTGCCTTTCGTCGCTTCGGGCTATGGCACTTTCATGTTGCGCCAATCGTTCCGCCAGGTGCCTTCGGAACTGTCGGACGCCGCACGCCTGGACGGGTGCGGCCATATGGCGATCCTGTGGCATGTCTATCTACCGCTGGTAAAGCCGACGCTGATCGCGTTCAGCATCATTTCGGTGGTGACGCACTGGAACGACTACATGTGGCCCCTTCTCGTCACCAACTCTGACAGCGTCCGCACGCTCCCAATCGGGCTTGGCCTGCTGGCCAAGGCGGATAGTGGCGCTGACTGGACCCGGCTTATGGCGGGCACGATGATTGTCATTTCTCCGCTGTTGTTGCTCTTCGTGATCTTCCAGCGTCGCTTCATCGACAGCTTCATGCACACCGGCGTCAAATGAACCAAAAACCGGAGACATCACATGGCCACCGTTGAACTGAAGAACATAAGCAAGTCTTACGGCACGCAAGGCACCGTGCATGACATCAACCTGACTATCGAAGACAAGGAGTTCATGGTACTGGTCGGACCTTCAGGATGCGGCAAATCTACCACGCTGCGGATGGACGCCGGGCTGGAAGAGATCACGTCAGGCCAGCTTCTGATAGATGGCAAGGACGTGACAGATGCACCCCCACAAAAGCGCGACATCGCGATGGTGTTTCAGTCCTATGCGCTCTATCCACACATGACAGCGTATCGCAACATGGCCTTTGGCCTGCTGAAAGCGACGAACCTTTCGAAACCGGAAATCGATGCGCGGATCCGAGAGGCGGCCGAAATCCTTCATATCACCGATCTGCTTGACCGCCGCCCGAAAGAGCTATCAGGCGGTGAGCGACAGCGCGTGGCCATCGGTCGGGCGCTCGTTCGGCAGCCCAAGGTCTTTCTTTTCGACGAACCGCTCTCAAATCTTGACGCAAAGCTGCGCAACCGGATGCGAGGCGAACTGCGGCGGCTGCATCAGGAGTTGGGGCTTACGGTGATCTACGTCACCCATGACCAGATCGAAGCGATGACATTGGGAACACGCGTAGCCATGATGTCCAAGGGGCACCTGCAACAGGTCGGCGGACCGATGGATATATATACATGAAGCCCGCAAACACCTTTGTCGCATCCTTCATCGGGTCACCGGAAATGGGGCTTGTGCCTTGCCGCACCGAGGCCGGCACGCGGATCATCCACGAGGCGTTCCGCGCCGGAATCGATCTAGGGTATCCCGGCGCCCGTCATGCAGTTTGGCTCCACCGTAAAGCAGCGCCTCCAGCCGTGTAACAACTGCCCCAAGCTCAATTAATTCGCTGATCAGCATCGCCAGAGCCTGCCCGCCAAAGCGAGTTTCATGCGGGTCATACTCCTCCCCCCCTGGAAAAATAAAATGTGCCATGCCTCCGACCTTTGCAACGGGATCGTAGATGCAGACCACCACGCTAGGCCCCAAGACCGCTGTAAAAACCATATCCGGTTGGCCAGACACACCAACCTTGCCCGGAACAACATGTCGTAACCATCGCGCGCCGTTCGTCTCAACCGCAAAGCCAACTGACATGATCCTACCACCACCTTTCGTGAAAGCTGAGCCGACCGCCGCCTCGGCACCTGCG
>CALEMZ010000482.1 GCA_937910975.1 uncultured Pseudorhodobacter sp.
ACTTAGAGACCGATGAGCTGCTGTTTTTCCCCTTCCTCTACTGGCCGATCACGGTAGATCAGCCCGCCCCCTCCGCCGCCGCCTATGGCAAGTTGAACCGCTATTTGCGCACCGGGGGGATGATCTTGTTTGACACCCGCGACGGTGACATCTCTGGTTCTGCGCAAACGCCTGAGGCGCGGTATCTGCAACTTCTGGCGGCCCCCTTGGACATCCCGCCGCTTGATATTTTGCCCGATGACCACGTGTTGACCCGCAGCTTCTACCTGCTCCAAGATTTTCCGGGTCGCTACAACCACCGCGACCTGTGGGTCGAGGCCGCCCCCCCGGATGCCGAGCTGGCCGAGGGTATGCCTTTTCGTAACCTCAACGATGGAGTGACTCCGGTGGTGATTGGCGGCAATGACTGGGCCGCCGCTTGGGCGCAGGACGCGCGCGGTGCGCCGATGTTCCCTGTCGGTCGTGGCCATGCGGGCGAACGCCAGCGCGAGATTGCCACGCGCTTTGGTATTAACCTGATCATGCATGTGCTGACCGGGAATTATAAATCCGATCAGGTGCATGTGCCTGCCCTGCTCGAAAGGCTTGGCCAATGACCGGAACGCTGATCCTTGACCCGCTGATCCCAATGATCGCGCTTTATGTGCTGGCAGGTGCTGCGCTGTTGATCGTGGGTTACGGCTTGTGGCGCGGGCTTGCGGGCTGGGCGCTGCGCGGGCTTGGGGCCATGGCCCTGCTGGCCGCCATCGCCAACCCTGCATTGCAGCGCGAAGACCGCGAACCCCTGTCTGATATCGTCATCGCCGTGGTTGATGAAAGCGCCAGCCAGCGTATCGGCACAAGGCCCTCCCAGTCCGCCACCGCCCTTGCCCGCGTGCAGGCCGAAGTGGCGGCGCTGGAAAATACTGAGTTGCGCATCATCCGCCTTGGCGATGGCGAGGGCGACAACGGCACCCAACTGATGACAGCGCTCTCCGAGGCACTGGCCGAAGAGCCGCGCGCACGCGTGGCCGGTGCAATTCTTATTACCGATGGCCAAGCCCATGATCTGACGCTTGCCCCCAACCTGCCTGCTCCTTTGCATGTTCTGCTGACAGGCGAGGCACAGGATTGGGACCGCCGCCTGATCGTGAAGAACGCCCCCTCCTTCGCCATTCTCGGCGAGTCTGTTACGTTGACCTTGCGCATTGATGATCAGGGTAAAGTGCCGAAAGATATCGCGGGCAGCGCCATGATTTCTGTCGCGATTGGTGACGAAGAGCCGCAAAGCTACCGCGTACCAGTGGGCGAAGATCTCGATCTTCCTGTCAACTTGCCGCATGGTGGCCTGAACGTGCTGCAATTTCAGGTGGCGGCAACTGAGGGCGAGTTGACGGACCGCAACAACGGTGCCGTGGTGCAAATCAATGGTGTGCGTGACCGGCTGCGCGTGCTGCTGGTTTCGGGTGAGCCGCATGCAGGTGAACGCGTCTGGCGCAACCTGTTGAAATCTGACCCATCGGTTGATCTCGTACATTTCACCATCCTGCGCCCGCCGGAAAAGCAAGATGGCATCCCAGTCTCCGAACTTTCGCTGATCGCCTTTCCGACCCGTGAATTGTTTGTGGAAAAGATCGACGAGTTTGATCTGATCATATTTGATCGCTACCGGCTGCGCGGCATCTTGCCCAACGCCTATCTGCATAACGTGCGCGATTACGTCACACGGGGCGGCACGGTTCTGGTTGCTGCCGGGCCGGAATTTGGCTCGGCTGATAGCCTTTGGCGGTCATCCTTGGGTGAGATTGTGCCCGTGGATGCGACAAGCCGGGTGTTTGAGGAGGGCTTCAAGCCTGCCCTCACTGATCTTGGCAAGCGCCACCCCGTCACCGCAGGCCTGGAAAAACTGGCGCCGGAAGCCGGCTGGGGCCGCTGGTTTCGCCAGATCGGCCTGACGCAGAAATCCGGGCAGGCCGTGATGTCGGGCATTGATGGCCAACCCTTGCTGGTGCTTGACCGGGTGGGGGAGGGGCGCATCGCTGTGCTCGGCTCTGATCACATTTGGCTTTGGGGCCGTGGCTATGAGGGGGGCGGGCCGCAGCTTGAACTGCTCCGCCGCCTCGCGCATTGGATGATGAAAGAGCCGGAGTTGGAGGAGGAAGCTCTCGTTGCCTCTGCGGCAGGCCAACGGCTGACGGTGACGCGCCGTACCATCGGCGATGCCCCCGGCCCGGTCACGATCACCGGCCCCGATGGCACCCAAACGGAGCTTGCCATGCCTGAAATAGCCCTCGGCCGCTATTCCGCGCAGTATGACGCGCCGGAAATGGGGCTTTACAAGCTGGCGCAGGGCGTACTTTCCACCGTAATGGCGCTTGGCCCCTCGGCCCCTAAGGAGTTCGAGGAAACCATCGCCAGCGGCGATAAGCTGGAACCCATCGTCACCCCCATGCGCGGCGGTATCTTGTGGCTGGAGGAGGGTACTCCCGATATCCGTTCGGTAGGGATTGGCCGCGTTGCCGCAGGCCGTGGCTGGATCGGTATAACCCCGCGTGGCGCTTACCTGACGCAAGATATCCGTGTTGCAGCCCTGCTGCCTGGCTGGGTATGGCTGTTGCTGGCTTCCGGGTTGGCACTGGCGGCATGGCTGGTCGAAGGGCGGCGCGGCAGCAAAGCCAAAGCCCCTTGACGTCAAGTTAGTTTGCCCAAGGCCCGGCCCTGCCAGCCTTGCGCCATAGAGACGGCTTAACGGTGCTTGTAGGTAACGGGCCACGCTGGAGGTTGAACTCTGACCCGGACGCGCTTCGCGCTGAAACATGACAGATTATAGTTCGCGTTCGAAATCAGACACCCGCTGATTGAGAGGCCACAGAGGCAGGGTATGACCCTGCCACGCGCGCAGCAGCATCAAGAATACTCAGTTTGGGGATTGCTTCAGGATAATCTGGCGCGAGGCGCTGACAAACTCGCGCCGCAACAGCACTGCAATCGTTACCAATACCGTGATGATTAGCCCATAGGCACCCAACAACCACCCCAGCGCCCCAAGCGCGAAATAGATTGATCGCAGGCCCCGGTTGAAACTGCGCGCTGCGGTGATGTTGATCTCGGCGGCATCAGCGGCACGGGTGTAGGCGTCGGCATGCTCCGGCTCATTCGGCACGGCAGCCATCATGATGGTGCAATAGCCAAACAGCCGATGCGCCCAGATGAATTTCAATAGCGCATTGGCCACAAACAGCAGCACCAATCCCAGCTTTAGTTCCAGCACCACCCCTTGCGTCTCAAGCGTCAGGTCGGCGGCCAGCATATCCAACCCTTCCCGATTGCCGATCACTGCGATACCGCCGCCCAGCGTGATCATGCAGGCGCTGGCAAAAAACGCCGTGCCTTGGCGCAAGCTGTCCATCACTGTCGCGTCAAAGATGCGCGGTTGGCGGGTGACGAATTGTATCATCCAATCACGCCGATACTGCGCCATCAGCATCGTGACCGAAGGGCGACTTGCGGGCGGGTGTTCAATCACCCAGCCAATCAGGACCGAACAGGCCAGCAGGAATGTAACTGCGCCTATGTCCAGAGCCGTGAAGGCAGGAAGCGTGAAGGGTGATGTTATCAAAACGATTTGCCTTTCGAAATTGGCGTCTTGCAGCCTATAGCGCGAAAACCCATGGGCCAAAACGCAATACTGCGAAATGCCAAACCAAGACTTGATCTGCATTGAAATTGGTTATATAAATTTACCAGTTAGGCTGAATTGGGAGGGGCTGCCATGGAAATGCCAAAGGTTGACGCAGCGATTGTCGCGCGCAAACCTGCGATTGTGGCCGCTTTGCAAGGGGTGCTGCCCCATGATGCCGTTATCTTTGATGAGGCCGCAGTGCGTGTCTATGAATGCGATGCGCTGACGGCCTATCGCTGCCCGCCGCTGGCCGCCGTGTTGCCCCGCACCACAGCCGAAGTGGCCGCTGTGCTGCGTATATGTTCCCAGATGGGCGTGCCGGTTGTGCCGCGCGGCTCAGGCACCAGCCTTGCGGGCGGGGCGCTGCCTACTGCCGATTGCGTAGTATTGGGTGTGGCGCGGCTGAACGATGTGCTGGAAACGGACTATGATAACCGCTTTATTCGCGTACAATCGGGCCGCACCAACCTTTCGGTGACGGGGGCTGTGGAAAGTGACGGGTTCTTTTATGCACCCGATCCTTCCAGCCAGTTGGCCTGTGCGATTGCGGGCAATATCGCGATGAACTCTGGCGGGGCGCATTGCCTGAAATATGGGGTGACGACGAACAACCTGCTGGGTGTGACGCTCGTGCTGATGGATGGCACCGTGCTGGAGATTGGCGGCGCGCATCTGGATGCACCGGGGTTGGACCTTTTGGGTGTGATCTGCGGGTCCGAGGGGCAATTGGGCGTGGTGACAGAGGCGACGCTGCGCATTTTGCCAAAACCCGAAGGCGCGCGCCCGGTTCTGATGGGGTTTGACAGCAATGAGGTGGCAGGCGAATGCGTGTCTGACATCATCAGGGCGGGTATCTTGCCTGTCGCGATTGAATTCATGGACCGCCCCTGCATTGAGGCAACCGAGGCTTTTGCCAAAGCTGGCTATCCGATGTGTGAGGCGCTGCTGATTGTCGAGGTCGAAGGCTCTGCCGCCGAGATCGACGAACAGCTTGCGCTGATCATGGAGATTGCACAGCGCCACAACCCGGTTGAACTGCGCCAAAGTCAATCGGATGAGGAAAGCAAAAAGATCTGGCTGGGCCGAAAATCCGCCTTTGGCGCGATGGGGCAGATCAATGATTACATGTGTCTGGATGGCACGATCCCGGTTTCATCCCTGCCTTATGTGCTGCGGCGCATTGGCGAGATGAGCCGTGAATATGGGCTGGATGTGGCCAATGTGTTCCATGCGGGGGATGGCAATATGCACCCGCTGATCTTGTTTGATGCCAATAAACCCGGCGATCTGGAGCTGTGCGAGGCCTTTGGTGCGGATATTCTGAAGCTATGCGTCGAGGTTGGCGGTTGTTTGACCGGGGAACATGGCGTGGGGATTGAGAAACGCGATCTGATGAAGGTGCAGTTTGCGCCCGAAGATATGGAGGCGCAGCTTTGGGTGAAGGATGTGTTTGACCCGAAATGGTTGCTGAACCCTGCCAAGGTGTTTCCGCTGGATGTAACAGCCAGCCGTCGTGCTGGTTGAGAACGCTGGGGGGCTGTCTGCCCCCCAACAGGGTTTGCCGACTGGCAAACCCTTCCCCCCTGAGGATATTTTTGAATAGATGAAAGAGCCGAGCGCATGAAACCTGCCAATGAGATGGAACTTGCCGAGGCGATCCGGGCTGCGAATGGGCCTTTGCGGATTGTTGGCGGCGGCACCCGCGCCATTGGGCGGATGCCTGCGGGTGAGGTGTTGGAAACAGCCGGGTTTTCGGGGATTTCGCTTTATGAGCCGGGGGCTTTGACCATCGTTGCCGGGGCGGGGACGCCTTTGGCTGATATCGAGGCGGAGCTGGCCAAGGGTGGGCAGCGCCTTTCGTTTGAAGTGCCCGATATGCGGGGGCTTTTGGGGCGGTCGGGTGCCTCGACCATTGGCGGAGTTGTGGCATGCAATGCCTCAGGCCCGCGCCGTATTCAGGCTGGGGCTTGCCGCGACAGCCTGATCGGGGTGCGTTTTGTCGATGGGGCGGGTGCCGTGATCAAGAACGGGGGGCGCGTGATGAAGAATGTCACGGGCTATGATCTGGTCAAGCTGATGGCGGGGGCGCAGGGCACGCTTGGGGTGCTTACAGAAGTGTCCTTCAAGGTGCTGCCGCGGCCAGAGGTTGAGGCGACGCTGATCCGCGACGGGCTGGACCCGGCGGCTGCGGTGGTCGCCATGTCAAAGGCGCTGGGTTCGCCCTTTGAGGTGACGGGTGCGGGTTATATTGGCGGTCAGGTGCGGTTGCGCATCGAAGGGATGGCGGGTTCGGTCGCTTACCGGCAGACGGCCTTGGCCAAACTGTTGGGGCCGGGCTGGGGGCTGGCGGAGGCTGGGCAAAGTGCGGACCTTTGGGCTGAAATCCGCGATGTGGCTCCCTTTGTGGGCAAGCCAGGTGCGGTGTGGCGGATTTCGGTGAAACCGTCCGATATGCCGGGGCTGTTGGCGCTTTTGGGCGATACGCAGACCTTTTGCGATTGGGGCGGCGGGCTGATCTGGGCGCTTGTACCCGAGGAAGGCGATGCGATGGCGGGGGTGCTGCGCGCCTATCTGAACGCGCTTGGTGGCCATGCTACGTTGGTCCGTGCCTCAGAAGCCATGCTGGCCGAGGTTCCGGTCTTTCACCCTGAACCCGCAGCTGTGGCCGCCCTCACTGCGGGCTTGCGCGCAAAATTTGACCCACGTGGGGTCTTGAACCATGGGTTGATGGAGTAAGCGATGTCGAGCCTGATTTTTGTTATCCTGCCTTTGGCAATATATTTTTCGCTGGCCACCTTGCCACCCGGGCGGCAGGCGCTCATTGGCCTTGGCGTGGCTATCGCGCTGATCGCTTTGGCCCGGTTTATCGTTCCCGAGGCTCAAGGCCTGACCCGCCTTGCCCTTACAGGCATTGCTATGGCCGCGGTGGCGCAGGGCTTGCGTGCCGCTTTGGGTGCGCGCCTGCCGCGAGCCATGTATTTCGCGCTGCTGGGGTTATTGCCGCTGCTGACTCTGCTTATCCTCACCTTCAGCATCGGAGCCTGACATGCAAACCACCTTCACCCCGGACCAGCTGAAGGATCCGGCCATTGCCCGCAGCAATGAAATCTTGCGCTCTTGTGTGCATTGCGGCTTTTGCACCGCCACTTGCCCCACCTATCAGGTGCTGGGCGATGAGCTGGACAGCCCGCGTGGTCGTATTTACCTGATCAAGGATATGCTGGAAAAGGGCCGTCCGGCGGATGCCAAGACCGTCAAGCACATTGACCGTTGCCTTAGCTGTCTTGCCTGTATGACCACTTGCCCTTCGGGCGTGCATTACATGCATCTGGTTGATACCGCGCGGGAATATATTGAGAAAACCTATAAGCGCCCGCTGATGGACCGCCTGTTGCGCTGGACGCTTGCGCAGATCATCCCGCATCCAAAGCGCTTCCGGCTTGCGCTTTTGGGCGCCAAAATCGGGCGGCCCTTTGCCTTTTTGATGCCTGATGCCCGGCTGCGCGCGATGCTGGAAATGGCACCGAAAACCATCCCCCCCGTCAGCCGCAATGATGATCCGCAAAGTTTTGCCCCCGAAGGTCCGCGCAAGTTTCGCGTGGCCCTGATGACGGGTTGCGCGCAAAAGGCTTTAAACACCGATATCAACGATGCCACGATCCGCATTCTGCGCCGTTTGGGCTGCGAAGTGGTGGTGGCTCGCGGCATGGGCTGTTGCGGCGCGCTGACCCATCACATGGGCAAGGCTGATCAAGCCCACGCCTCGGCGGCGAATAATATCAGCGCATGGATGGCGGAAAAGCGGGCAGGGGGGCTGGATGCTGTCGTCATCAACACCTCTGGCTGTGGCACCACGGTGAAAGATTACGGCCATATGTTCCGCAATGACCCGCTCGCGGCGGAGGCGGCAGAGGTTTCTGCCATGGCTATGGATATCTCGGAGCTTTTGGTGAAGATCGGCCTGCCGGAAGGGGCCGACAAGTGCCTCAAGGTCGCCTATCACGCGGCCTGTTCATTGCAACATGGCCAGCAGATCAAAACCTTCCCCAAAGACCTTTTGAAACGCGCCGGCTTTACCGTGGTGGAACCCGCCGACAGCCATCTGTGCTGCGGCTCGGCAGGCACTTATAACCTGTTGCAACCTGAGATTAGTCAGCAACTCAAGTCACGCAAGGTTCAGACATTGGAGGCCACGACGCCCGATATCATCGCCGCTGGCAATATCGGCTGCATGATGCAGATCGGCTCGGGCACCAAAATCCCTATGGTGCATACCGTGGAATTGCTGGATTGGGCGACCGGTGGGCCAAAGCCCCGCGCCTTGCAGCAAGGCTGATGCAAGGGCGCGCAAAGCCTTAAATCTGCCTCAAATGCCCGGTATCGCGAAGGTTGAGATACCGGAGGGCCTATGCCGATTTTGCCAATCCTGTCCCGCGCCGCACTTTGCCTGATGATCGTTTTTGCCCTGCGCGGAGTGGTCCACGCCGAGGAATCGACGCTGCGTCGCTTTGATACCAGCGATGAAAGCCGGGGTTGGAACGCTGTGGGCCGGTTGAATATGGGCAAGCGCAGCTTTTGTACCGGCGCATTGATTGCGCCAAATTTGGTACTGACAGCGGCACATTGCCTTTTTGACGCCAAGTCAGGCGCGCGGATTAACCCGGCCGATATTGAATTCCTGGCAGGCTGGCGCAATGGCCGCGCTGCCGCCTATCGTGGCATTAAACATGCCATCGCCCATCCCGAATATGTCTTTAGCGGGGCCGACAAGCTGACCCGCGTCTCCTATGATCTGGCGCTCCTCGAACTGGATCAACCGATCCGTATGACCTCGATTAGGCCCTTTGAGACCGATCCGATGCCCCTTAAGGGCGATGAGGTTGGCGTCGTTTCTTATGCCAAGGATCGCTCCGAGGCGCCAAGCCTGCAAGAGGTATGTCATGTGTTGAACCAAGAGTCACAGCTTCTGGTTCTGTCTTGCAATGTTGATTTTGGCGCCTCCGGCGCGCCGATTTTTTCGGTGCGCGATGGGGTGGCGCGGGTCGTCTCGGTTGTTTCCTCTAAGGCTGATTACGGCGGGGCCTCGGTGGCGCTTGGCACCACGCTGCAAGGCCCGCTGCAAACCCTGCGCGCCAGCCTAGAGGCTGAAAACAGTCCCTTCCAAAAGGCCGATCCCGCTCTGCGGGCCATGGAGCTAGGGGCCGGAAACAGCGCAAAATTCATCAAGCCATGATGAAATGCGCCCTTGCCCCACTGCTTTGCCTTTCGCTTTGCATGCCCGCCATGGCGCAGGACGCAAATTCAGGGTTGGAGGCGCTGGGGCGCCGTGATCAGGTGCTGGGGTGGGAGGCCGTGGGTCGCGTCGACATGGGGCAAAACGGATTTTGCACAGGCACGCTGATTTCCCCCGATCTGGTGCTGACAGCGGCGCATTGCCTGTTTGATGTCACAACCGGCGAACCCTATGAACCCTCTACCATTCAGTTCCGCGCCGGGCTGCGCGATACCAAGATCATTGCTGCCGCCCGCGTACGCCGTGCTGTGCCGCATCCCGGCTACACACCGTTCATGGCGGTGAGTACCGATAGCGTTCGTCATGACGTTGCCCTGTTGGAGCTGGCCGAACCGATCCCGGTAGGCCGCGCCGCACCTTTCGCCGTGGCCGCGCCGAGCACAGCGACGCAGGTTAGCGTCGTTTCTTATGCGCGCGACCGCGAAAATACTCTGTCCTGGCAACGGGCCTGCCATATCAAAGAGCGGTTCTCCCACGTTATGGCATTTGATTGCGATGTGAACCACGGTGCCTCAGGTGCGCCAGTGTTTGACCTTTCGGGCGAGCGGGCCAAGATCGTCTCCATCATCTCCTCGGGCCATCGCGAGGGCGGACAAGCCGTCTCCTATGGTATGGAGTTGCCCGAAATTCTGGCCGATCTCAAATCCGCGCTACGTTCCGGCAAGGGGGTGTTTTTAGCCAAGGGCGATGCACCGCGCGCCCAGATCCGCCGGATAGGCGTAACCAGTGGCGATAAATCCGACACTGGTGCCCGCTTTGTCAAAGCCCGCAACAGCTCCCCTTGAAACCCTTTGCTGCACCTCCCAACTCTAAAGTGTCGGGTGCCAAAATGGGCCCGGCTAAGTTCTGATCGGCCCGTCTTGAAAGCAGGAGGGCCGCAGCCGCATCGCTTTACGGAGGATGATATGCGCAACTTTGACTTTGCCCCGCTTTACCGTGCAACCGTCGGATTTGACAGGATTGCCGACCTGATGGATCGGGTTCTGACCGCCGATGTCAGCCAGCCGACCTATCCGCCCTATAACATTGAAAAAACTGATGAAAACGCTTACCGCATTTCCGTGGCGGTGGCCGGTTTCACCCCTGACGAGCTGTCGGTGGAAGTGAAAGAGGCCATGCTGGTGATCGCCGCGCGCAAGGCCGAAGATGCCACGCCAAGCCATTACCTGCACCGTGGCATCGCCACCCGCGCCTTTGAACGCCGCTTCGCGCTGGCCGATCATATGCGCGTGACCGGCGCGCTGCATGAACACGGGATGCTGCATATTGAACTGATCCGCGAAATGCCCGAAGCTCTCAAACCGCGTCGCATCGAGATTACACGCAGTGACAAGACACTTAGGCAGCCGCAGATAGCCAAGCCCGAGGCGCTGGAATTGTCGAAAACCAATGAAGCCTGAAGGTGTGTCTTAAAATAATGATGGGTGTAGCCAATCGGTTGCGCCCATCTTTTACCTAGCCGCAGCCGCTGTACGAATTTGCCATTGGCGCAGAAAATCGAACAGTGGCAATGGCCGCCAAATATGCTAGGCTATACGAAAGGCTATAAGCACAAATCTATTTTTCATGGAAAGGTTATCAGGCGTGAAAATCCTCGTGGCGGATGATCATGACCTAGTGCGCGAAACTATCGCTGCCTTTTTGATTGCTGAAGGGATAGAGGTTGCCGATACTGCAGCAACCCTGCCCGATGCGATCCAAGCCATGTCCCAAACCCGCTATGATCTGATGTTGCTGGATTATGATATGCCCTCGATGGCCGGGCTTTCGGGCCTTGTCCAAGCCTTGGCTGAAGGGCGTGGCACGCGCGTTGCCCTGATGTCCGGCAGCACGTCACGCGCATTGGCCGAAGCTGCGTTGGCGGCCGGAGCGATCGGCTATGTGCCCAAGAAAATGGCCTCTCGGGCGATGGTGGCGGCGGTCAGGCTGATGGCTAAGGGTGATATTTTTGCCCCCATCGGCCTGTTGCAATCCGATGTTGCCCCCGGCGCACTGATGGCTATGCTGACCCGCCGCGAAACATCGGTGTTGCGCGGAATATGTGAAGGCAAATCCAACAAAGAGATTGCCCGCGATTTGACGCTTCAGGAAGTCACCGTGAAGCTGCATGTCAAAACCCTTAGCCGCAAGCTGGATGCCAAAAACCGCACCCATGCCGCGATGATCGCCCGCAACGGTGGGTTTTTTTAAACAAAATCCCAAAGGTGGGAAGCGGTACTCTGGCCACTCAATAATCCCGAACTTCAATCAAGCGTGGCCCCGGCGTACCGATCACGCTGCGCAAAGCCTCTGGCTCTGGTGCGATGCAGGCATAGGGCATTGAGCAGGCCGCAGCAAAGGCTTCCAGCCCAAGCGGGGAAGGTGTGCAGCCGATCACCTCGGTATTGGCCTGCCGCATGGAGGCGGCAATTTCGCCATAGCCTGCGTTGTTCCAGACCAGATAGGTCACGTCCAGCCGCTCATCCACCGCGACCCGCAATTCGGCGGGCGAAAACTGCAAACCACCATCACCGATCAGGCAAAACACCCGTGCCGTGGGGTCTGCGATTGCCGCACCCACGGCCGCACCGGGCGCAAAGCCCAATGCGCCAAAGCCGGTTGCGGCATTGAACCAGCCACCCGCGCGGTCGTGGTCATAAAGCAGGTTGCCCGCATAAACTGGCTGGGTGCTGTCGCCCACCACAATCGTGCCGGGCACCGCATCGCGCAGCGCCTCCAGAAACGCGATCTGCGCTGGCATCTCCAGCGATAAGCCCGCCACCTCCGCCCGCGCCGCCGCCATAGCAGCCGCCGCTCGCGGCGCGCCAGCGCCCGCCCGTGCGCGCACCCGGCCCAGCAAGGCTTCGCAAACCGTGCCAGCATCCGCCCGGATCATTAGCGCCGCAGGTTGCCGCGCCAATTGCCGCGCGCAGATATCCACGCGGATCATTCCCGACAGGTCCGGCACACCGCCGCGAACATACATATCGTAATCCGTCGGCCCAAACTCCGTACCAATTGCCAGCACTTGGTCCGCCCCGGCGATCAGCGCCCGCACGGCCTCCAGACTGGGCGAGGCCGCAACCCCAAGCCCATGCCCTGCCATGATCCCGCGTGCGTTCACCGTTTGCACCACTGGCGCATCCAAGGCCCCGGCCAAGGCGCGCAGCTGTGCTGCCGCCCCCCGCGCACCCCCGCCAGCCAAAATCAAAACCCGCGCCGCCCGGTTCAGCATCTCAGCCGCCTCGGCAATCTGCGCAGGCGCGGGCAGGGCAAGGGGCAAGCGCGGCACTTCGCCCGCAGCCACAGCCTCCATTCCCATCACATCCGTCGGCACCTCAATATGCACCGGGCCGGGCCGCCCCTCATACATCGCAGCAAAGGCAAGGTTCAGGCAGCGGTCCAACACCTCCGGCCCCGTCACCTGAAAGCTGGGGCAAAGCGCGCGCACCATTCCCGCCTGATCGGGCAATTCATGCAGCAAGCCTAAACCCTGCCCCAAGCTTCCCCGCCGGTTTACCCCCGAAATCACCAGCATCGGCACCGAATCCGCACGTGCTTGCGCCATCGCGGTCAAGGTATTCGTCAGCCCCGGCCCGGTGATCACAAAGGCCACCCCCGGCTTGCCCGACACGCGGGCATAGCCATCGGCCATGAAGCCTGCACCTTGTTCATGCCGGGGCGTGACATGCCGGATGCCCGATCCTGAAAGCCCGCGATAAAGCTCTATCGTGTGAACGCCGGGTATGCCGAACACCACCTCCACCCCGCGCGCGACCAGCCCCTCGGTCAATGCTTGCCCAACGGTTTTCATGCCCGATACTCCGCCGCAAATGCCGCGATCCGCGTGCAGGCCTCATCAATCGCATCATCCGGTTGTGTCAGGCTCAGCCGCAACCAGCTTTTTAATGCCGCGCCAAAAGAGGCGCCAGGCATCACCGCCACGCCCTTTTCCTCTAACAACGCCATGGCAAAAGCTTCGCCATCCGCCGCCACCGACCCCACATCGACCAGCGTAAACATGCCCGCTTGCGGCTTATGAACGCGCAGTCCCGCCACGCCCTCCAGCCGCGCCGCCACCAATTCGGCCCGGCGCGCAAAGCGTTCCACCATCCCCGCCGAAACGGATGATCCTGCGTCAATCGCGGCCTCGGTCATATCGGCAATGAAGGGTTGGTTGCCAAACAGCATCGTCTCCGACAAGGGCAACAACACCTCCATGAATGCCGCAGGCCCCACGCACCAGCCCGACCGGAAGCCCGGCGCCGCATGGCTTTTGGAAATGGAGGAGGCCACGATTACCCGCTCCGCCAAATCGGGTAGATCAAGTGGTGAGGCAAAGCGCACGCCCTCAAACACCAGATCCTCATAAACCTCATCGCACAAGATCCACAGATCATGCGCTTTTGCGACCGCACCAATCGCGGCGAGATCCGCATGGCTCAGAACCGCGCCGGTGGGGTTATGGGGCGAATTCAAAAAGATAACCCGCGTGGCAGGCGTTACCCGTGCTGCGATATCTTCGGCCCGAATGGCAAACCCGGCCTCCGGGCGCAGCGGCACCGGCACCAGTCGCGCACCTGTCGCCGCGATCAGCCCTTCATAGGTGGCATACATCGGGTCGCCCAGCAGCACCTCGTCGCCGGGGCCCAAAAGCCCCATCAGCACGGCAAAAAGCGTGGTCTGCGTGCCGGGAAAGCACATGATCTGGGCTGGAGTAATCTCGCGCCCGCGCAGCAACGAATAGCGCGCGGCAAGCGCGCGCAACAGCCCCGGTTCGCCCTGCCCGTTGGAATAGCCTGTCCGCCCCGCCCTCATCCGTGCGGCGGCAATCTCCATCAACTCCGGTGGGGTCGCTACATCCGGCTCGCCGATCGTCAATTCGATAATCTCGCGCCCTTGCGCCTTCAGC
>CALEMZ010000483.1 GCA_937910975.1 uncultured Pseudorhodobacter sp.
GCCTTGCGCAGCGCCAGATTTTCCATCCGCGCAATGTTGTTTTCAATCACAGTCGGGGAATAGGTGATACCGGACCGCAGCTTGAGCAGCTTATGGAACTCATCCGCGTCCACCTCATCAATCTCGGACACGGTGGTCACATTGCCCAGCTTGAAGCTCTGACCTTCGCGCAGGGTGAAGGTGACGAAAAAGCCGTCACGCTCGCGGGTCACTTCGCCCACCGCGTCAAGCACCTGAAAATCAACATAGCCACGCGCAAGGTAGAAATCGCGCAAAAGCTGTTTGTCGAATTCAATGCGATCGGCAATGAAAGTATCGGACTGGATCAGGCGGCGGAAAATCCCAGCTTGCTTGGTTGCCAGAACCTGCCGCAAACGGCGGTCGGAATAGGCGCGATTGCCAACAAAGGACAAGCGCTCAACCTCAACCACATTTCCTTCTTTAATATCGAACACCAGATCGACGCGGTTGCCGGAACGGCGGATAATACGCGGATTTACTATAGCGGCGATGCGACCGCCTTCCTGGTAAGCTTTGGTGATCTCGGCAGCGTCAGCCTCGGCCTGCGCGGGGGAGAAGACCCGGCGGGACTGGGACTTGATGATTTTCGCTAACACATCATCCTTCAGGCGCTTGTTGCCCTCGAAGTTGATCACGCTGATGGTCGGAAACTCACGCACTCTGATGATAAGGGTGTTGCCCGAAGGGATAACCTGGACATCTTCGAACAGACCAACGTTGGAAATACGCTGAAAGACGTCATTCAATTCGCCCGCCGTGACCGACTGCCCACGCCCGATTCCCGCGTAAGACAAGACGGTTGCGACATCGACCCGCTCATTCCCTTCGACCGTGACGTTGGAAAAGCTGTAGGTTTGCGCCTGCGCCTGCTGAGCCATGCCGAAACAAGCCATTGAGACAATTACGAAAACCGAAGCGAACGCAAAACGCCGCGCGAATTGGCGCAATATCTTGCGGGAGATGGAAACACGTTCCGCAATATGCATTGTTCTGCCCCATCAACTAACCCTATTGCATCCCTGACTACCGGGAATGAATCAGCTTGTCAAAAGGCCAAAGCGGCATATTGTTTCAATGTGTTGAAATGGCATGAGATCAGGTCAGCTTCAGGCCCATTTTGCGGGCATGAAACCATCGACTCAGGGCCGACGCTTGCGCCTACCGATCAGGGGTTGATGATGACGTTGCCCAAGAACGCACCGGCCAGCAGGCCCACGATGATGGTGCCCACGCTGAATAGCCGGTCCCAGTTCAGGCCTACAAGAAGCGAGAAACCCTGATATCCTTGAATCATCGTTTGCATGATATTCACCCATCATCACTTGGTTACCCGATCAGAATAGCGGGTAAATGTGGCGCGATTTGGGCACTACCTGCAATTTTCTAAGGCGTATCAGCACGGGAGCAGCCCACCTTACGGGCAAAAGATATCATTGCCCAAGGCAAACACCATCAGCGACAACAGCAGCATCAGCCCCGCCGTCATCATGGCGCGCAAGGCCCAATCTGGAGGCGGCTTGCCCGTTACCGCCTCATAGGCGTGAAAGACCAAATGTCCGCCATCCAGCACCGGGATCGGAAAAAGGTTCATCAATCCAACCGCGGTAGAAAGAGCGGCTATCATCATGATAAAGGTCAGCCCGCCCTGGCTGGCCGCTGCTGAAGAGGTCTTGGCTATGCCAATCGGCCCGCGCAGGTTACACGACGAGATTGCCCCGGAAATGATATGCCCAAGCCCAGAAAGGCTGGTAGTGATGAGTTTCCATGTCCGCTCGGCGCTCAGCCCTACGGTTTCCAGCGGGCCGGGCGTGTAAAGCTTAGGCGTGAATATCATGCCTTCGCCCAGCCCGATGAGAAAGCGCTCTTCAAATCCACCCTCTGCGAGCGGCAAGGTGGTCATCCGCGGCACAAGCGTGGCTTCAAACTCCGTCCCGTCACGCCAGATTTTCAACGCAAGCGGCGAGCCCTTGGTTTCTGCCACGATGGTCACAAGATCGGTGAAGGCATACACGGCGCGGTCATTGACCGAGAGAATCACATCGCCTTCCGCAAGCCCCGCATCCTGCGCCGCAGATTCGAGTGCAATGGACCCGATCATGGCCGGAAAGGGGAACGGGCCTTGAAACGAGATGTCACGGCCATCGCGGACGATGGTGTAGTCGACCGAAGGCCCGGAAGGCAACTCACGCGCGGCGGTCATAAAGCTAAGCATATCAGGGGTGTCAACGCCGTTAAGCGCCAATATCTCATCGCCCGGCAACAGGGTCTGGCTGTCATTTGGCAGGGGCTTAACCTCGCCCACCAACGCACGGTCCACCGAGATGCCAAAATGCAGAATTACCGCACAATAGATCACAAACGTCAGGATAAAGTTGAATATCGGGCCAGCGAAAACGGTGGCCGAACGCGCCCAAAGCGGGGCGCCATGCATGGTGCGGCGACGCTCTGCCTCGGACAGGGTGCTCATTATCTCGCCATCCTTGCCGGAGGCGGCATCGGAATCGCCCATAAATTTCACATAGCCGCCAAAGGGAAGCGCGGCCAGTTGCCAGCGTGTGCCATGCTTATCGACGCGCGAATACAGTACCGGACCAAAGCCAAGTGAGAACACCTCGGCATGAATCCCCGTCCATCGGCCTACGATGTAATGGCCGTATTCATGCACCGCTACGATGATCGAAAGCGCTACAACAAAAGCGGCAAGCGTCCATGTAAGATTACCAAAGGTCGGAATCAGGTTCAGAATTTCCACTGCGTCTATCTTCCTTGCTGCCACGTTTTGACCGCTTCGGCGGCGGTCTTTCTAGCGAGATGGTCCATACCGAGCACATCCTCAAGGGCTGTCGCGGCAATTTGAAGGCTATTTTGGCGCGAAAGTCGGGAAAGAGTGTCTTCCACCACCTCCGCCATGGCCAAAAAGGGTAAATTCCCGCCAATGAAGTGATCGAGCGCAATTTCCTTGGCTGCATTGAAGGCCGCGCCCGAAAGGCCACGGGTTTCCATCACATCGCGGGCAAGGCGCAAGGCAGGAAAGCGCGTCTCATCTGGGGCTTCAAAATTCAGCGCCGCAATGCGCGCGAGGTTCAGCCGCTCCACCGGCACAGGGCCACGGCGCGGCCAATGCAGGGCAAAGCCGATGGCATGGCGCATATCGGCGGGGCCAAGATGGGCCATGATGCCACCATCACAAAAGCCGATCAGCGCATGAATGATGGATTGCGGGTGCACAATGACTTCGATCTGATTTGGCGCAAAGTCAAAAAACTCACGTGTTTCAATGAGTTCCAGCGCTTTGTTAAACATGGAGGCGGAATCAATGGAAATGCGTTGGCCCATGGACCAGTTCGGATGCGCCACAGCTTGCGCGAGCGTAATGGCGCGCATCTGATCCAATGTGAAATTGCGAAACGGGCCACCGGAGGCGGTGATGATCACACGCTCCACTGCCGCTTTCTCCTCACCCAGCAGGGCTTGAAAGACGGCGGAATGCTCGCTGTCTACAGGCAAAAGCGTAGCACCGTATTTAGCAGCGGTAGCCATAAGCAAGGGGCCTGCAGTGACAAGGCTTTCCTTATTGGCCAGCGCCAGTGTGCCGCCGTGGCGCAAGGCTTGCATGCCCGGCACCAGCCCCGCAGCCCCCACGATAGCCGACATCACCCAATCGGCCGGGCGGTCTGCAGCCTCGGCAATGGCACCCTGCCCCGCAGCGCAGGCAATACCGCTGCCCGCCAGCGCATCACGCAGGTCGGGCAGGCATTCTTCATGTGCGGTAACGGCGATTTCGGCGTCAAGCGCGCGGGCCATTTCGGCCAAGCGCTTGATATTGCGCGCGCCTGTCAACGCCACGGTACGATAAGCAGCAGGCCCGCCGCCGCGCATGATCAGATCAAATGTGTTTTCCCCAATAGACCCGGTTACGCCAAAAATTGAAATGGAGCGCACTGGTTCTAGCCCCCGGTCGCGATGGGCAGTGGAAGGGCCATCACCAAAGACAGCAGCATCACCAGCACTACCGCCCCGGTCATCGCGTCAAAGCGGTCCAGAAAACCGCCATGGCCGGGAATGAGATTGGAGCTGTCCTTCACTCCGCTACGCCGCTTGATCCAGCTTTCGGCAATATCGCCCATCTGCCCCGCAAGGGCGACGAGGGGCGAGAGCAGAATAATACCGGCAGGCGCATAGCCCTGCTGCCAGAATGCAAACCCGACAAGACCCGCACCCAGCCAGCCCGCCACCGTGCCGGACCAGGTTTTCTTGGGGCTGATGGCAGGCCAGAATTTCGGGCCACCAAGGATGCGGCCTGCGAAATAGCCCATGACATCAGAGGCCACCACGACCAGCACAAGCCAGACAATCACCGGGGTTCCGACCTCATTGCGCAACGTGATCAGGCCAAAGCCCGCGATCATCGCCCCTGCGGCCCAAAGCGCCGAAAGCCTGCGGTCGCGACGCGGGGTCAGCGCGAAGGCAAGGGCCGGCACCAGCAGCAGCGCCGCGCTGAATTCGCGCGGAGAGAACAGCGTGAAGGCCAGACAAGCCCCCCCCAGCACGCCCATG
>CALEMZ010000484.1 GCA_937910975.1 uncultured Pseudorhodobacter sp.
GGTGTGGGGATTGGCGCGTTTTCGGCGCTGGTGCATTTGCCGATCAAAGAGCGCCGGGTAACGTTGACCGCAGCTTGAGGGGCGGGCCGCCCAAATGGGCATCGAGCCCCTTTGATCGGCATTGCCATGGCGCTGTGTTTTGGGGCAGTGCAGTGGGGAATGTCGGATCCTCCGGCGGAAGTATTTGAGCAAAGATACAATGAGAGGCATGAGTGGGATGAAGGCGGGGATTGTCAGTCTGGTACTGGCTTATGTGTTGAGCCAGTTCTACCGCGCCTTTCTGGCGGTGATGAGCCCGGTATTGACCACCGACCTGGGGCTGTCGGCGGGGGATCTGGCCGATGCGTCGGGCCTGTGGTTTCTGGCTTTTGCCGCGATGCAGATCCCGGTGGGCGCGGCATTGGACCGTGTGGGGCCGCGCCTGACGGCAGCTGTGTTGTTTGGCATTGGCGGGGCCGGGGGAGCCGCGCTTTTTGCGGTGGCCGGCTCGGCCCTAGAGGTCAAGTTGGCCATGGCGCTGATCGGGGTCGGGTGCTCGCCGGTCTTGATGGCGAGTTACTACATTTTCGCCCGCGTATTTTCGCCTGTTGTCTTTGGCACTTTGGCGGGGGCAGTGATTGGCATTGGATCACTGGGCAATATCGCCAGCTCATTGCCTTTGGCCTATGCGATGGAGATACTTGGCTGGCGTGGTAGCCTTTGGGTGTTGGCGGGGATCAGCCTTGTGGTGACGGGCGCCATTGCGGTTTTGGTGCGCGACCCGGAGCGGTTGCCCCCCGGACCGCGCGGCTCGTTGCTGGACATTCTGCGCATCCGGGCGCTGTGGCTCATTTTTCCAATCATGGCGGTGAATTATCTGCCCGCGGCGGGTTTGCGCGGGCTGTGGGCGGGGCCTTATTTTGGCGAGGTGTATGGCTTGGATGCGGCGGGTATTGGCGCGGTGACCTTGGCCATGGGGGTTGCGATGGTGTTGGGCAATTTTGCCTATGGCCCGCTGGACCGCCTTCTGGGCACCCGCAAATGGCTGATCTTTGGCGGTAATGCCCTGACCTGCACTGCGCTGGTGGTACTTTGGGCGATGCCCACCCAAGGGGTGCTGTTTGCGGCGGTATTGCTGGCCGCGGTCGGATTTTTTGGGGCCTCATTTCCGATGGTCATGGCCCATGGCCGGGCATTCTTTCCGCCGCATCTGGTGGGGCGCGGCGTGACATTGATGAACCTGTTCGGCATTGGGGCCACTGGGACTGCGCAAGTTTACACCGGGCATATCTATGCCTCTGCTGCCAGCGCGCAGGCGGGCATTACCGCGATCTTCGGCTTTTTCGCGCTGGCGTTGCTGTTCGGGCTGGTGGTCTATCTGTTTGCCAAAGATCGCGTGGATTGACGGATGCGCGCCACATCCGCCCGCAAAGCATACGCCAATTCTCGCGACCTCTTCCCCCCGCCCCCCCTTTGCGCTATGGCGCGGCACGGACATAATGGAGGCCATGATGGGCTATAGAGTCGCTGTT
Source organism: uncultured Pseudorhodobacter sp. (assembly GCA_937910975.1). Classification (GTDB taxonomy): domain Bacteria; phylum Pseudomonadota; class Alphaproteobacteria; order Rhodobacterales; family Rhodobacteraceae; genus Pseudorhodobacter. Next base: position 1,512 of record CALEMZ010000484.1, read on the forward strand.
GTTGGCGCCACGGGCAACGTGGGCCGCGAAATGCTGAATATCCTCGCAGAGCGCGAGTTTCCGGTGGATGAGATTGTGGCGCTTGCGTCGCGCAAATCCATGGGCACTGAGATCAGCTTTGGCGATAAAACCCTGAAATGCAAAGACCTCGATACCTTTGATTTCACCGGCTGGGACATGGCTCTTTTCGCCGTCGGCTCTGATGCGACCAAGATCTACGCGCCCAAGGCCGCAAGCCAGGGCTGCGTCGTGATCGATAACTCCTCGCTTTACCGCTATGATCCGGACGTGCCGCTGATCGTGCCAGAGGTGAATGCCGATGCGATTTATGGCTATACCAAGAAAATGATCATCGCCAACCCCAACTGCTCCACCGCGCAGATGGTTGTCGCGCTTAAGCCCCTGCATGACCGGGCGCGCATCAAGCGCGTGGTTGTCTCCACCTACCAGTCGGTTTCCGGCGCGGGCAAAGAGGGCATTGATGAACTGTGGGACCAGACCAAGAGCATCTATAACCCCACCGACAACAAGCCGCCGAAAAAATTCACCAAGCAAATTGCCTTCAACGTGATCCCGCATATCGATGTGTTCCTCGATGACGGTTCCACCAAGGAAGAGTGGAAGATGGTGGCGGAAACCAAAAAGATCCTCGACAAGAGCATCAAGGTCACCGCGACCTGCGTGCGCGTGCCGGTGTTTGTCGGCCATTCTGAATCCATCAACATCGAGTTTGAGGAGTTTCTGGATGAGCATGAGGCCCGCGACATCCTGCGCGAAGCGCCCGGTATCCTAGTGATCGACAAGCGCGAAGACGGTGGCTACATCACCCCCGTCGATTGCGTTGGTGACTACGCGACCTTCATCAGCCGCATCCGCCAAGACAGCACAATTGATAATGGCATCAACCTGTGGTGCGTGTCGGACAACCTACGCAAGGGTGCCGCCCTCAACGCGGTGCAGATCGCGGAAGTGCTGGGAAATCGCTGCCTGAAAAAGGGCTGAGGCACCGCGCTTCACGCCCTAGGGCTTTCGCCACATATCCCGCGCCTCGCCCCCAAACCGGGCGGGGCGTTTTGCTGTTCGGAAAGCCTCTTGCGCCCCATCCGTAGGTCGGGGTTCACCCCTCATCTGCCGGCTGTCCGCTACGTACTGTGCAAGCCACTCACACCGCGCGCATGTATCAAAGTTCGGCTAATAGAAGTCGTAAAATCAAACAAAATCAAGGCGCGATCATAACTTTGCGCGAGTCTAAACCAGCGTTTCACACGGTCACAAACCCGCTTTGCGCCGGGTCATACTGTTCCAGCCCGCCCTCGCCCACATCCGTCCACAGCCCGTGCAGCACCAGCCGCTCATCCTCTACCGCGGCCTTTACAAAGGGGAAGGTCATTAGATTTTCAAGGCTGATAATCACCGCCTCCTTTTCCAGTGCCTGCGTCCGCAAGGGCGCCTCCACATGCTTCACCCGCTCATATCCGGGGCGCAAAATATCCATCCAGCGGCCCACGAAGCTGGATTTTTCCAGCAGTTCCGGGGCAAGGCCGGAGCACATGTCATGGCAGCCCTTCACCCCGCCGCAATTGGAATGGCCCAGCACAATGATATGCGCCACTTTCAACGCCGAAACGGCATATTCCACCGCAGCCGAGGTGCCGTGATACTCTCCGTCCGCGTTATAGGGGGGGACAAGATTCGCGATGTTGCGGTGAATGAAAAACTCCCCCTCATCCGCGCCGAA
>CALEMZ010000485.1 GCA_937910975.1 uncultured Pseudorhodobacter sp.
GCTTCTTTTTTGATTGTTTCAGGCTTGTCACATCCCCTTAATTGGCTTTTCATGACCAAATAGTCAAAAAAACAGGGGGATTCGATGCCAATTCAGCTTTCACGTCGTGGCTTCATTGCAAGCACTGCCAGCCTAATCGCACTGCACCCGTTTTCTGCCCATGCGGCGGCAAATCAGGTGCATTTGCGGATCATGGAAACCACCGATCTGCATGTGCATGTTTACCCATATGATTACTATGCCGACAAGGCGATCGACACGGTCGGACTGTCGCGCACGGCCAGCCTGATTGAAGCAATCCGGGCGGAATCCACCAATTCCATCTTGCTCGACAATGGCGATTTTCTGCAAGGCAACCCGATGGGCGATTATATCGCCTATGAGCGGGGCATGAAGCCCGGCGATATGCATCCGGTGATTGCGGCGATGAACACGCTGGGTTTTGATGCCTCGACCCTCGGGAACCATGAATTCAATTATGGGCTGAATTTCTTGACGAATTCGGTGGCGGGGGCAAGTTTCCCGGTGGTTTCGGCAAATATCGCCAAGAACCAAGGCGCGAGCGCACGGGAAGATGAAACCCTGCTGCCGCCCTATGTAATCTTGGAAAGAATGCTGACCGATGGCGCCGGGGCGGCACATCCAATCAAGATCGGGATCATCGGTTTTGTGCCACCGCAGGTAATGAACTGGGACCGCAAACATCTGGAAGGCAATGTGCAGGCGCGTGACATCGTGGCGGCGGCACAGGCCTTTGTGCCTGAGATGAAAGAAAAAGGCGCGGAGCTGATTATCGCGCTTTGCCATTCTGGCATCGGCGCGGCCGCGCATAGTGACGGTATGGAAAACGCCGCGATCCCGCTGGCCGCTGTCGATGGAATTGATGCGATTCTGACCGGGCACAGCCACCTTGTTTTTCCCTCCAAGACCTTTGAGGGCCGCGAGGGGCTGGACAACGCTGCGGGCACCATCTCGGGCAAGCCCGGCGTCATGGGTGGATTCTGGGGCAGCCATATGGGGCTGATCGACCTGATGCTGGAGCGGGACGGGAATAGCTGGCGCATCGCGGGTCATACCGCCGAGGCGCGTCCTATTTCCAAGCGAAACGAGGATCGCTCGATCACCGCTTTGGTGGAGGATAATGCCGCCGTGCTGGCCTCCGTGCAGCTCGAACATGACGCCACGCTGGCCTATGTGCGCCGCGCGGTGGGCAAAACGGATGCGCCGCTGCACAGCTATTTCGCATTGGTGGCGGATGATCCTTCGGTGCAAGTCGTGTCAAACGCACAAATGTGGTATGTGGAACAACAGCTTGCAGGAACGGATTATGCGGGTCTGCCGCTGCTTTCTGCCGCAGCACCCTTTAAGGCGGGCGGGCGTGGCGGGCCGGATTATTATACGGATGTACCGGTGGGGGATGTGGCGATCAAAAACGTCGCGGACCTGTATTTGTACCCAAATACGGTGCGCGCCGTGGTGGTGACAGGCGCGCAGGTGAAAGGCTGGCTGGAGCGTTCGGCCGGCATGTTCAACCAGATCACGCCGGGGGGGGCGGACCAATTGCTGCTCAACCCCGATTTCCCGAGCTATAATTTCGATGTGATCGACGGGGTGACATATAAGATTGATCTGAGCCAGCCAGCGATGTTTGATAAGGATGGCGCAGTGGTGGCTGCGGGGGCCAACCGGATCGTGGATCTGGCCTATAACGGCGCGCCAATCGACCCGGCGGCACGGTTTGTGATTGCGACCAACAACTATCGGGCTTCAGGTGGTGGCGCGTTCCCCGGTGCCGATGGTTCCACAGTTGTGTTTGAGGCACCCGATACCAACCGCGATGTGCTGGTGCGCTATATCGTTGAGAAGGGAACCATCAACCCCTCTGCCGATGGCAATTGGGGCTTTGCACCGATGCCAGGGACGAGCGTGCTGTTTGATACCGGGCCTGGGGGCGCGCAATATGCGGGGGCTGTGCCGGGTGTTGCCTTGGAGGCTGCGGGGACAGGCGAAGGCGGTTTTGCGCGGTTCCGCATCGCACTTTAAGGTTTGGCTGGGCCGGGGTTTAACCTCGGCTCAGCCACTTGCTCAAAGCGGGCCGAAGCGTTCGGCCACACGGGCGGCGTGTTCGGCCACGGGCATTTTGCCCCGACCCCAGATCGCCAGAAGTTCGGGCCATGTCATCTCGGCAAAGGCCACTTCATCGCCCTCAACGCTTTCGGAAAAAAGCTTGATGTCGACGCGGTGGGCGGCAATGCGCGCCGGGTCCACCGCGCGGCCATTAGCCCATGTGGCGGGTTCGGCATAGAGATAAAGCAGGACTGGGCGTTTGCGCCGGCGCTGTGCTTCTGTCCTCAGCCCGTAGGCGGCTTTGACCAGTTGCACATCATCCAGCACCGTAAAACGCCGCGCGCCATTGGCATGGGTGCGGCGTAGGCGGGTGTAGCCTTCCATTTTCTCACCCCAGACCTTGCGATCATAGCTTTCGGCGAAGTCGTTCTTTTTGGCGGGACGAAATGGCTCATAGCGAGCGCTTGCCGCCCCGATCAGGCAGCGGTCAGTTTCGATCACGGCAGAGAGCCAGGGGTGTTTGCCCCCGGCCCAGGGCAAGCGCATCTCGGCCTCGATCGCCACGCTTTGTGCGGTGCCAAGCCCGCCGGGCAAGGGCGGCAACAGGTCGGGGCGATTCAGAAACCAGCCAAAGGCGTTGGCGGCCAGCGCAGACGAGGATTCCGGGCTGTCGAATTTGCCAGATTTCAGCTCATTGCCCGGCGCTTTGCCAAGGCTGGCAAGGATCAGATCGGTGGGGAGGCCGGGGAGGAAATCGGGCATGGGCGGGGCCTTTATCGCTGGGGGTGGCGGTGGTTTCTAAGGAAAAAAGGGGCCGCGCCAGATGGCACGGCCCCTGAACTCTACCCGATTTTTCCCCGACTTTGCGGCGAAAGATCAGATCAGGCTTACATCTCGTCCAAGGCTTCGATTGCCTTTTGCAGATCTTCCTTGCTCACGTCCTTGTCGGAGACATTGGCCCCCGAAACGATGTGATCGACGACCTTGTCTTCAAAGATCGGCGCGCGCAACTGTTGCTGCATCTGCGGATTTTTCTGAACAAATTCAAAGAACTGGCGTTCCTGACCCGGATACTGACGGGCCTGCATCATCACGGCTTGCGTCATTTCCTGATCGGTCACTGCGATCTCGGCCTTGCGGCCCACTTCGGCCAGCAACAGACCAAGGCGCACACGACGCTCGGCCAATGCCTTATGCTCATCGGTGGCTTCGACCGCGCCGTGGTCGTGGCCCTGAACCTCGGGGTTCTCTTCATGCCAAAGCTGATGTGCGATTTGGCCTGCCTCGGCCTCGACCAGCGAGGGCGGCAACTCAAACTTCACCAGAGCGTCAAGCTGATCAAGCAGCGAACGCTTCATCACAGCGCGGGATGCGCCCATATATTCAGATTCCAAACGCTCGGAGATCTGACCTTTGAGAGCGGCTAGATCTTCGGCGCCGTACTTCTTGGCCAGTTCGTCGTCGATCTCGGCGGGCTTGGCGGCCTTCACGGCCTTCACGGTGCATTCAAACACAGCCGCTTTGCCAGCCAGTTGCGCCGCGCCATATTCAGCGGGGAAGCTGACCTCAACCTTGACCTCATCACCAGCCTTGGCGCCAACGAGTTGCGCCTCAAAGCCCGGAATGAAGGAGTTGGAGCCGAGCACCAGCGGATAATCCTCGCCTGTACCGCCTTCAAAATAATCGCCGTCAACCGAGCCTTTGAAGTCGATCACAACCTGATCGCCATCCTTGGCTTTGGAGCCTTTTTTGCGATCTTCAAAGTTCTGGGCAGAGCCTGCCAGATTGGCCAGCGCCTCATCGACTGCTTCAGCCCCGGCCTTCACGACCAGACGCTCCAGCGTCACTTTGCCCGCGTCCACCTCTGGAATCTCCGGCAGCGCTTCATAGGTCATCTCGACGACAACGTCCTGACCTTCTTTCCAGGTGTCGCCATCAACCATTTTGACATCTGGCTGCATCGCTGGGCGGTCACCGGACGCGTCAAAGTGGTCCTTCATCGCGCCATCAATGGCGTCCTGCATGGCTTCACCCATGATCTTTGGGCCGAATTGCTTGCGCAGCATGGCCATCGGAACTTTGCCCTTGCGGAAGCCTTTAATTTCGACCTCGGGCTGCGCCTCGATCAGCTTTTCTTGCACTTTCGCGTCAAGTTCTGCCGCGGTCACCGTGATGGTGTAGCCGCGCTTGAGGCCTTCGTTTAGGGTCTCGGTGACCTGCATATATATCCGTCCTTCTCACATATCTGGTGCGGGTAGAGGGACTTGAACCCCCACGCCTTGCGGCGCCAGAACCTAAATC
>CALEMZ010000486.1 GCA_937910975.1 uncultured Pseudorhodobacter sp.
GAGATTTACGCGTTTTTTGCAGTAAAGATTGAAACCGCGCGCAGGCTACGCTAGCCAGACGCGAAAGATTATATCCGTTCAGCGCGCTGTAGCGCTACATAAGATGCAGGGGAGTAGCCAGATGGCCGAAGTTGAGCGCGAAACGATGGAATATGATGTTGTGATCGTCGGGGCCGGGCCTGCAGGGCTTTCGGCAGCGATCCGCTTGAAGCAGTTGGACAGCGATCTGAACGTGGTGGTTTTGGAAAAAGGTTCCGAGGTCGGCGCGCATATCTTGTCGGGTGCGGTGCTAGACCCTTGCGGATTGGACGCCCTGCTGCCCGATTGGCGCGATATGGGTTCCCCCATCAAGACCGAGGTGGTTGCCGACAATTTCTACATGCTGGGCGAGGCGGGCCAGATCCGCATTCCGAACTTTCCGATGCCGCCCTTGATGAACAACCACGGCAATTACATCGTCTCGATGGCCAATGTCTGCCGCTGGATGGCTGAGCAGGCCGAGGCTTTGGGGGTAGAGATATTCGCCGGCATGTCCTGCTCGGCGCTGGTTTACGGCGATGCGGGTGAGGTGAAGGGCGTTGTCGCAGGCGAGTTTGGCCTGGATGCAGATGGCACGCCCGGCCCGAATTATGAACCAGGGATGGAGCTGCACGGCAAATACGTGTTCCTCTCGGAAGGCGTGCGCGGGTCTTTGGCCAAAGAGGTCATTGCGAAGTACGACCTTTCCGCGGGCAAGGAGCCGCAGAAATTCGGCCTCGGCATGAAAGAGATTTGGGAAGTTGATCCCGAAAAACACCGCCTTGGCACTGTGACACATACGATGGGTTGGCCGCTTGGCAGCAATGCCGGGGGCGGATCATTCATCTATCACATTGAGAATAATCAGGTTTATGTGGGCTTCGTGGTGCATTTGAATTACCAGAACCCCCACTTGTACCCTTACATGGAATTCCAGCGTTTCAAGCATCATCCGATGGTTGCCGAGCTGCTCAAAGGCGGCAAGCGCGTGGCTTATGGCGCGCGGGCGCTTTCGGAGGGTGGCTATCAGTCGATGCCAAAGATGGTGGCACCGGGTGTGGCGCTGCTGGGCTGCTCGGTCGGCATGGTCAACGTGCCACGCATCAAGGGCAACCATAATGCGATGCTATCGGGCAAGGCCGCGGCAGAGGCCGCTTTTGCCGCGATCGGCACGGGGCGTGCAAGCGATGAGTTGACCGATTATGAGACCGAAGTTCGTAAAGGCGCGATTGGGGAGGACCTGAAAAAGGTGCGCAACGTCAAGCCCTTGTGGTCAAGGTTCGGGCTGGTTGCATCGCTGATGGCGGGCGGGGCGGATATGTGGGCCAATACGCTGGGCTTCTCATTGTTTGGCACGCTCAGGCATGGCAAGACCGACGCGGCGGCGACCGGCAAGGCCAAGGATTTTGCGCCGATTACCTATCCCAAACCCGACGGCGTGCTGTCGTTTGACCGGCTGACAAATGTGGCGTTTTCCTTCACCAATCATGAGGAATCGCAACCGTCACACCTGAAGCTGAAGGACCCGTCGGTTCCAATTGCGATCAACCTGCCCGAATACGGCGAACCCGCACAGCGCTATTGCCCGGCGGGGGTGTATGAGGTGGTAACAGAGGATGGCAAAGATCCACGTTTTGTCATCAACTTCCAAAACTGCGTGCATTGCAAAACCTGTGACATCAAAGACCCGAGCCAGAACATCAACTGGACAACCCCGCAGGGCGGCGACGGGCCGAATTACCCGAATATGTAAGAGCGCATCCCAAAAGGCGCTGACAATCCCGCGAGGGCTGCGCAATCGCGGGCCTTTCGCCCTCGCGTCGCATTGCCTTGCCCCGCGCCAAGCACTAGCTTGGGCCAAAGCCATTGGGAGGCCCTTTGATGCAGTTTCGCCCCGTTCTCGCCGTCGCATTGTTGGCAATGTGCTCACAGCCCCTAATGCTGCGGGCCGAGGGGATCGACTCCGGTGCCTATCTGGCTGCGCGGATCGCCGGGGCCAGCGATGATTACCGTGAGGCTGCACATTGGTTTACCCGCGCGCTGATCGCCTCTCCCGATGATGTTTGGCTGATGGATGGTGCGATTTCTGCCCAGATTGGTGCGGGCAATATGGATGCGGCCATTGCGGTGGCGCAGCGGGTAAAGGCCAAGGGGGCTAAATCGCAGCCCGCTGAATTGGCGCTGATTGCCGATCAGGCCAAGCGCGGTGATTTTGAGGCACTGAAGGCCTCCGAACCCGGCGGCCGCACAGGGGCACTGTTGCTGGATGGCTTGGTCCGGGCTTGGGCCGAACTTGGCACGGGCCGCATGTCCGAGGCCCTGGAGGCGTTTGACGCCATGGCCACAACCGAAGGCCTCCAGGCCTTTGGCCTGTTCCACAAGGCGCTGGCGCTCGCCTCGGTCGGAGATTTTGAAGGGGCGGAAAAAATTCTGTCCGGCGAGGAAGGCGGCACGATACAAGTGATGCGGCGCGGCACCTTGGCCCATGCCCAGATCCTGAGCCAGCTGGAGCGCAACCAAGATGCGATTGCGGTGCTGGACAAGGCCTTTCCCGGCGAAAGTGACATCGCCATCATTGCCCTACGGGCAAGGCTGGACGCCGGAGATTCGGTGCCGTTTGACGTGACGCGCAATGTGACTGATGGATTGGCCGAGGTGTTTTTCACCCTCGCGCTGGCACTCAACGGCGAAGCGTCGGACGGATTCACCCTGCAATATGCGCGCATTGCCACCTATCTGCGCCCGGACCACGCCGAGGCGATCTTGCTTGCGGGCGCAATGCTGGAAAACCAAAAGCAATATGATTTGGCTTCCGAAGCCTATGCCACCGTCGCGCGTGAGGATGGCGGATTTTTCGCCGCCGAAATCGGGCGGGCGCGCGCCTTGCAAGGGGCAGGCAAGTTGGAGGCAGCACTTGAGGTGTTGAAAGGCCAAATCCGCAATTCCCCGGGCCAGATTTCGGTACATATCGCTTTGGGCGATATGCTGCGCCGGGACGAACGCTGGGCCGAGGCAAGCGCGGCTTATGATGCAGCGGTAGCCTTGATCCCGGAGCCTGCGGTCGCTGGCTACTGGTCGATTTACTACAGCCGCGCGATTTCGCTGGAACGCCAAAAGCTGTGGGAGCCTGCCGAGGCCGATTTCCGCAAGGCCCTGGCATTGCAACCCGACCAGCCACAGGTGCTCAATTACCTGGGCTACAGCTTTCTAGAACGGGGCGAGAATTTTGAGGAGGCGCTGTCGATGATCGAACGCGCCGTCGCGCAACGCCCCGACAGCGGCTATATCATCGACAGTCTGGCATGGGGTTATTTCCTTGCAGGCCGCTACGAAGAAGCGGTGGACCCGATGGAGCGCGCCTCAGTGCTGGAGCCGGTGGACCCGGTCGTCACAGATCATCTGGGCGATGTGTATTGGGCCGTGGGCCGCAAGTTGGAGGCTAATTTCCAATGGCGCCGCGCCTTGTCTTTTGACCCTGAAGAAGAGCATGCCATCCGCATTCGCCACAAGCTGAAGATTGGTCTTGACGGCGTGCTGATGGAAGAGGGTGCGAAGTCTTTGTCCGATGTCGCGAATGGTAACTGAGCAGGCTTACGCCAAGATCAACCTGACGCTTCACGTCACCGGACAGCGCGCGGATGGGTATCATTTGCTGGACAGTCTGGTGGTTTTTGTCGGGGTTGGCGATGTGCTTTCCGCCAAGCGCACAGGTATTGGCGCGCTGACAATCGAAGGGCCTTTCGGTCACGACATCCCGCTTGGCGCAGATAATCTCGTGCTACGGGCGGCACAGGCGTTTGACGGGGCAGATATTACCTTTTCTTTGGTCAAAAACCTGCCACCCGCCTCTGGCATCGGGGGCGGCTCGGCGGATGCGGCAGCGGCAATCCGGGCAGTTTTGCGGTTGCGGGCGGCTGGTACAGTACCGGCCTTGACCGTGAATGACCAAGCGCGGCTGGCGGATTTGGGCGCGGATGTGCCGGTGTGCTTGTTGTCGCAGCCTTCACGGATGCGCGGCGTGGGCGAAATACTAGAGCCGGTAGCCGTACCAGCGTGCTGGATCACCCTTGCGAACCCAAGGGTGGAGGTGCCGACGCCTGCGGTATTTCGCGCGCTCACGCAAAAGGCCAATCCGCCAATGCCTGAGGCCTTGCCCGACTGGCCCGATGTTGCGGCCTTTACCGCGTGGTTGGCCCGGCAGCGCAATGATCTGGAGGGCCCGGCCCGCGCCATAGCTCCGGTGATTGGTACGGTTCTGGCCGCCTTGACCGCCACCAAAGGCGCACTCCTCACTCGGATGTCCGGCTCTGGCGCCACTTGCTTTGCGCTTTATGCGACGCAAGCCCTTGCAGAGGCAGGCGCTGCGCAATTGCGCGCCAAACACCCGGATTGGTGGGTGGCCCCTGCCCCGGTGTTGGCCGGGAACCCAATTCCCCGTCAGCTTTGAACAAATACTCAACCTGTCTGAACGACGGCATAACCTTGCTATTTGGGCAATTGCTCTTGGTCCGTCCCGCCCTGCGAAGGCCGTGTCAGTTGACGCGTGACACCACGTAATCAGCAAGGTCTTGCAGCGCGATGCGCAAACGATGCTCAGGCAGGGGTTCCAGTGCTGTGCGGGCCTTGGCAGCCCAAGCCAGCGCATCAGCGCGCGCAGCCTCCATCGCGCCGTGGCGGGCCATAATCGCAAGCGCCTGTTCCAGATCGCCCTCGCGCTGGTCGCCCTTGGCGATGGTGCGTTGCCAGAAGGCGCGCTCCTCGGCATCGGCCTTCGCCACGGCTTTGATGAGCGGCAGGGTCAGCTTGCGTTCACGGAAATCATCGCCGGGGTTCTTGCCAATCGCCTGCGCTGTGCCGCCGTAATCCAGCAAGTCATCGACAATCTGAAACGCCACACCGAGTGCATCGCCATAGGCAAACAGCGCGCGCACCCGGTCTTCGGGCGCGCCGGCAATTACGCCGCCCACCTCGGTCGCCGCCGAAAACAGCGCCGCCGTTTTGCCGCGCACCACTTGCAGGTAAACCGCCTCGGTCGTGCCGAGATCTTGCGCGGCGGTCAGTTGCAGCACCTCACCCTCCGCAATCGTGGCCGAGGCATTGGCCAGAATGTCGAGCACGCGCAGCGAGCCGGTTTCAACCATCAACTGAAAGCTGCGGGAAAACAGATAATCCCCCACCAGAACCGCCGTCTGGTTATTCCACAAGATATTCGCGGTTTTGCGCCCGCGCCGCCGCTCACTTTCATCCACCACATCGTCATGCAGCAGGGTCGCGGTATGAATAAATTCCACCGTTGCGGCCAAATGCACATGGTAAGGGCCTTCATAGCCGCAAAGCCGTGCCGCCGCGAGCGTGAGCAAAGGGCGCAGGCGTTTGCCACCGGCATTGATCAGGTGATCCGTCACCTCGGGGATGCGCGGGGCATGTTCGGAGACCATGCGCGCATGGATCAGGGCATTCACCGCCACCATATCCTGCGCCAGCCAGGCGGCCAGCCGGTCATGCGGTTTTGCGATGTCGTGGTCCATTCCCTGCCCCAGTCTTGTCGTCTTGGTCCCGGCTGTCACCTTAACCAGATATTCCCATCCATTCACAGCCCTGTCACCGATCTCGACAGGCGGGCGCACAGCGACTATGTGCAGACTATGAAAGAACTTCTGCGCACGACCGATCCGACCATCATCGCATGGGCCACTGCACTCTTGCAGGGTGAGGGTATAAAGACGTTTGAGATCGACGTCCACATGAGCATTCTGGATGGGTCCATAGGCATATTGCCACGCCGCCTGATGGTGGTGGACCGCGATTTGTTTATCGCACGGGCGGTTCTGGCCGATAATGATATTCCAACGGGGTTATAAGGTACGCTTTTCCATATGTTTACACCCGAAGAACTGACGGATGATGCGTTTTTAGGGGGGCGTTTACAGCTTTGGCAGCCCCGGCGCGGCTATCGCGCGGCGACTGACCCGGTGCTCTTGGCGGCGTGCTGCCCGGCGCATCCGGGGCAAAGCGTGCTGGATCTTGGTTGCGGTGCGGGGGCCGCAGCCTTGTGCCTTGGCGCGCGGGTACCGGGGCTGACGCTGGCGGGGCTGGAGGTACAACCCGCCTATGCCGAACTGGCGCGACGCAATGCC
>CALEMZ010000487.1 GCA_937910975.1 uncultured Pseudorhodobacter sp.
GGCGGTCGAGCGCAAAATCGGCCAGCGTTTGCCCAGCGAGGTTGGAGGTGGAGACGCCGACGCCGACATAGCCTCCGGCAGCACCGATGCGGGCTTTGGGATCGAATTCCACCCGCGCGCACCAGTCGCGCGGCACGCCGAGGGTGCCGCACCATGCATGATCAATGGAAGCGGTAGCGGCGGCGGGGAAGTGGCGGTGCAAAATGGCGAGGAGGCGGTGGGTGGTTTCATCATCCGGGGTGCCGTTGTCATCAAGCCGGTTGCCGAAACGGTAAGGGATACCGCGACCGCCAACGGCGATGCGCCCATCGTCCGTGCGCTGGCAATAGCAATAGGCATTGGCAAAATCACCAACAATCTCATGCCCTTGCCAGCCGATCTTTGACCATACCTCATCAGACAGGGGGGCGGTGATAATCTGGGCGGAGTTGAGGGGCAGCAAATCGCGGCTGTGGCCCGGAAGGGTTGCGGTGAAGCCTTCGGTGGCGCGCAGGATGGTGCGGGCGTGGATGGGGCCGTGGGGGGTTTCCACCCGGCCGGGATGGATCGCGGTGACGCGGGTGGCTTCCACGATTTGCACCCCCATGCTTTCGACCAGACGCGCGAGCCCAAGGACCAGCTTGGCGGGCTGAATCCGTGCCACATTGGGGATGACCATGGCCCCCAAAGCGCCGGGGATCGCAAGGCGGCGGTGGAGCGTGGCGGCGTCGATCATCTGGATTTCGGTTTCGCCCCAATGGGTTCTGGTCACGGCCTCCGCTTTGAGCCGGGCCAGTTGCGCGGGGTTGGTGGCAACCAGCAGCTCTTGCGTGCGGCGGATATTGGCCTCGATCCCGGCGGATTGGGCGATGGCGATAATCTCATCCACCGTGCCGGAGAGGGCGCGGACCATGGCACGCAGGCCCGCCTCGGAGCTGGTTTTGAGGTAGCGGTCATGGTTCCATGCAAAGCCGCCCGTCAGCCAGCCGCCATTGCGGCCCGAGGCGCCGAAGCCTGCAAATTCGGCCTCGGCGATCAGGATTTTCAGGGAAGGGTCGGCGCGGGCGAGGTAATACGCGGCCCAAAGCCCGGTGAAGCCTGCGCCGATGATGCAGATATCGGTGCGGGTTTCGCCCATGAGCGGCGGCCGCGGGCGGGGCAGGCCGGTTTCGGCGTACCAGAAGGATGTTTTGCCGGTGGTGCGGGGCCATTGTGGCGGTGAAGCGTGGGTCATGGGCGAAGAATGGCCTTGGGCCAGCGCCTTAGCAAGAGCCTTCAGTCGTGGTTATTCAGGCTTTGGATCATGGCATTTGCATCCGAAGCTGGGATGTTGATGACGTGGGATTTTAGTACTTTGGCGGCCTTAGGGCTGATGGGCTGCCGAACCCGGAATGGGATGCTTGGCTGGATAAATTATTGGATAAGTTCCAAGGCATGGCGGCGAAAGCTGCGGCTTGGGTGATGGGGGCAAGCCCGCTGTGCGTGCCGGCGAAGACGGCTGATGTAAAACCCCGCGTGGCGCGCGCGGGGCATGTTGCCCACGGCGCGGTTCTGTGGCATCACCTTGGGGACAGCACCTAAACCAATGAGTTCAGCCATGATCGATTTTGCCGCCCGCCGGACCGTGATGGTCGATACGCAGGTTCGCCCCTCCGATGTCACCAAGTTTCCGATAATCGAAGCGATGCTTTCAGTCCCGCGCGAGGCTTATGTGGGGCAGAGCCAGCTGGAAGCGGCTTATGTGGGCGGTGATCTGACCATTGCGCCGGGGCGGGTAATCCTTGAGCCGCGTAGCTTTGGCAAGCTGTTGGATGCGGTGGATGTGCAGCCGGGCGATGCGGTGCTCGATCTTGGCTGTGGCTTTGGCTATTCGACCGCCGTTGTGGCGCAGTTGGCGGAAGCCGTGGTTGCGGTGGAAGAGGATGCGGCCATAGCTGCGGATGCGCAAGGCCGCCTTTCGGCGCAGAATGTGGACAATGCAGCCGTGATCGCCGGACCATTGGCCAAAGGTGCGGCAAAACACGGGCCTTACGATGTGATCCTGATTGAGGGTGCGGTTGAAGCCGTGCCGGAGGTCTTGCTGGACCAGTTGAAAGACGGCGGGCGTATTGCGGCTATTTTCATGGAAGGCAGCCTTGGCGTGGCACGCATTGGCCATAAGTCTGCACATGGGGTGACGTGGCGCTATGCGTTTAATGCCTCGGCACCAGTCTTGCAGGGATTTGAAAAGGTAGCAGTTTTTGCTCTTTGACGCCGCGGGTTGATGACAAGCGCAAGATAGGAAGACGAAGATGAAAAAGTTTGGCAAGGTGATGCGCGCGGCTTTGGTGGGGGCAATCCTTGTATTGCCGCAGGCCGCACTGGCGGAAAGCCTTGCTGATGCGCTGATTGGGGCATATCGCCATTCCAATCTGCTGGAACAGAACCGTGCGGTTTTGCGGGCTGCTGATGAAGATGTGGCGCAAGCCGTGGCCAGCCTGCGCCCGACGTTGAGCTTGCGCGCCGGTGCGAGCTACGGCAATTTTCTCCATAGCGATAGTTCGGACGGGCTAAGCGCGACTATCAGCCTGATCGGTGAGATGACGTTGCTTGATTTTGGCCGCAACAAGGCCGCGATTGCCGCCAAGAAAGAGGCGGTTCTGGCGACCCGCATGGCCCTGATCAATGTAGAGCAGGATGTTCTTCTGGAAGCAGTCGCGGCCTATGTAACGCTGCAACTTCGGCAAGACGCGATAGCGTTGCGCGAGGCCAATGTGCGGCTGATCATTCAGGAATTGCGCGCGGCCAATGATCGGTTCGATGTGGGCGAAATCACACGGACGGATGTGGCGATTGCCGATGCTCGACTCGCTGCGGCCCAGTCTGAGCTGGCGGCGGCGCAGGGCGATCTGGCAATTGCACGCGAAACCTACAAACTCGCCATCGGCCATAGCCCTAGGGGCCTGAGCCGTTTGCCCAGCGCCCCCAAGACAGCAAATTCACTTGATGCCGCGAAAGCGGTGGCGCTCCGCAGCCATCCGCGCATTCGCCAACTGCAATATGAGGTGGCGGCAGCCGAGGCAGGTATTGCGTTGGCCAAAGCCAATATGGGGCCGAGCCTTACGGGCGGCATGACGCTAAACGACAACTCGCAAAACACTGACGCGTTCAACCTGTCGCTGTCGTTGAACCAGACGATTTATAGCGGTGGCAGAGGTTCGTCGCTCTATCGCCAATCGCTGGCACGGCGTGATGCGGCACGGGCCAACCTGCACCAAATTGGTGCGGTCATGGAGCAGGCTGTTGGGCAGGCATGGTCGGAGATTGATGTGGCGCGCGCAAGCATTGTCGCCAGCGATCGGCAGATCCGTTCGGCTCAGACCGCCTATAATGGCGTGCGCGAAGAGGCGAAACTGGGCGCGCGGACCACATTGGACGTGCTGAACGCTGAGCAAGAGTTGCTTAAGGCACGCACCTCGCGGCTGTCGGCAGAGGCTGGCAATTACATTGGGGTCTATAAGCTTTTGTCGCGTATGGGCTTGTTGACGGTGGAGCATTTGAAGCTGGGTATCCCGACCTATGACCCGGAAGCCTATTACAATGCAGTTAAAAATGCGCCTGCAACATCTTCGCAGGGCAAGCGTCTGGACCGGGTGTTGAAGGCAATCGGCAACTAAAGCGTTTAGGGTTCACCTTGAAATGCAGATATGCCCTAAATGTCATAACTGTCGCTCAAACGACGACAATCGCTGATAAAACTGCAAATCGTTAACCCGAACATGCCCTATTCCTTGTCATGGCGCGGGCTTGGCGCTAAACTTTACGTGAGGCTTAAAGGCAGGGTGCTATGTCAGAACCGATGAGTTCCGGTGAAATTGAGGATGTTCTTTCCTCCATTCGTAGGTTGGTGTCTGAAGATTTGCGCCCCGCGTCGCGTGTGGCCAGTGCAAAAACTGTTGCGCCAGAGCCATCGGGAAAGCTGTTGCTGACCCCGGCGTTTCGTGTGGTGACATCAGAACCTTTCGTGAATGATGCCCAAAATGCCGAGGATTTGCGCGCCCCGGCAACAGATTCCGTTGCCGAATCCGTCATCATGGAGAGCCCCTTTAGCGAAAATTTCATTGAGCAAGAGGATGTTCTTGTTGAGATTGATGTCTGGCCGCTGAATGTTGAGGATGAAGATGCTGCTCCTGAGGGCGGAGTTTCAATGGCGGAAGACTGGTTGCCTGAAGCGGCCCCACGATCGTTGACGATCTGCCAGATGAGGAGCCAGAAGCCGCTGTGTCGCAACCGCAAATTGACGCTGCTGCAAAGCTGAACCGGGTTATGAGCGAGATCGGCGCGGCTGTGGCCGAGAGCGATGATGAATGGGAGCCGGAAGCTGGGGATGCCTCGGTCTCTGGCATGTCGTGGCAGGCGCCTGAGTGGGTTGAAGAGGCCGAGCTTGTGGGGGAGGGCGACAGCGAGGAGGCTGCCCGCGCGCTGGCTGACGCCGCCGAAGCTGCCGCAGTGACCGAGATAATCGAGCGGGCCGCGGCTGCCAAGGCGGAGGCAGTGAAAGAGGCAGAGGCAAAGGCTGCGACCGAGGCGGAGGCAAGAACTAAGACGGGGGCGCAGGGTGCCGGGGCAGGGCCCGAGACAGATATCTTCGCCGAGGATGAAGGCTATTTTGATGAAACCGTGCTGCGTGATCTGGTGCGTGATCTGATCCGCGAAGAGTTGAGCGGAGCCCTGGGGGAACGCATCACGCGCAACGTGCGCAAACTGGTGCGCGCAGAGATCAACCGCGCGCTCACCGCGCGGGATTTTGATTGAAAACGCCGGTGGCCTCAACTGATCGACGCAACACACTGTGCAAACTTCTCTGCTGGGGTCTGGTATTGCAAGGTCTTGCGTGGCCGTTCGTTCAATTGTCTTGCAATCGCGCTAAGCTTTGCTTGTGAATGGACAGACAGATTGGTTCCGCGCGGCAAATACTGCCTCAGCAGGCGGTAGGTATTTTCATTTGATCCGCGTTGCCACGGGGACTGTGGGTCGCAGAAATAGACGTCGACATCGGTTGCCAGCGTAAAGCGCGGATGGTCAGCCAGCTCTTTCCCGCGGTCCCAAGTCAGAGATTTGTATAGCTCGGGTGGCAATCTCCGAGCTGATTTAATCAGCGCGGTGACCACACTTTCAGTGTCCTTGTTGGCAACCTTCACCAACATGACATACCGAGAATGGCGCTCGACAAGTGTTGCGATGTAGCTGTTTCCGGACCCCCCAATCAGATCACCTTCCCAGTGCCCTGGAATGGCTCGGTCCTCGACAGATGCAGGTCTTTCGCTGATTGATATGGCGTTCTTAATCTGGCCGAGGCCGTTGCGTTTAAGGCTGGCGTGTTTGGACCGCCTTACTGTGCGCTTGGCTCGCAAGTGCTCCAGTAACTCATTCTTCAGAACCCCACGCGCCTGTATATAAAGGCTTCGGTAGATCGTTTCGTGTGACACCTGTTTGTGCGCCTCTTCTGGGAACGCGCGTTTGAGCCAGCCCGCGATCTGCTCGGGGGACCACTTGCGTCGCAGCTTTGCTGATACTGCTTGGGCCAGGAACGGGTGGCAAGCCAGCTTGCATGACTTGGGACGCAGGGCGCGGTCCCATGCCGCGAGGTCAGATGTTGTGGCGCGGTAGCCAGCGCGGCCACCATTGCGCCGGATCTCGCGGCTGATCGTCGACGGCGCCCGACCCAACTGTCGCGCGATCACACGAAGGGATTGCTTCACGCTCAGACCGCGCGATATCTCTTCGCGCTCCGAAAGGCGCAGAGCATGCTTGCCGCGCATGCGATCTGGTGGGCGAATGCCGCCTGTCGGCGATATCACGGAAAACACCGATGATGACTGATGGTCAAAAATCCGCCCAATCGACCTCATCGACTCCCCGCGCTGCCAACGATCCCAGATATCCGCACGCTGCTCAGCTGAGTAATAAATCCTGCGACGGTACTTCATTCAAAACACTCCATCTCTTCATAAAGATTAAAGTGTTGCGCCCACCGATTGAGACCACCCCCCAAAGCGCTTCCCGATTACTTTGATAGAAATCACCGCTTTCACACGCACAGGTCTGCTGCGTATGCGATAGCGAGAACCGGTCCACTGGGGGGGTAATCCCCCCATTTTTAACGGGGTGCATTCGTAGAACTTACGCGGCCATTTT
>CALEMZ010000488.1 GCA_937910975.1 uncultured Pseudorhodobacter sp.
TCTCCGGGAAAGCGTCCATGCACAGAATCGAACCGCAGCAAATGTGCATTGGTTTCCACCGGCCCCAGATCGTTGATCGCGACCACCTCAATATCGGTCCGCCCCGATTCAATGATCGCGCGCAGCACGTTGCGTCCTATACGTCCAAATCCATTGATGGCTACTTTAACGGTCATGGCAGAGGTCCTCATCATGGGGGAGGGGCCACAGCCCCATTGCTAGCGCTAACATCGCGATTTCAGCGGAAAAATCAAGCAAAGCCTGCCAGATTTATCGCCAGAAAGACAGATAATCGATGAAGACGGCGAATTTCCGCAACAAGAACAGCAGCGCAGCCCCTTGGTTCAGAAAAATATCACCTAAAATGGCGCCCGCAATCACCAAGCCCAGCCAAATCGCCAACTTGTTCGTCATACGGCCCCTTACCTGGGCCATCGCGCGGCCCGTTATTGCAGGAGCCGCCCCATCGCCCCGGCCACATCGGCCATTCGGCAAGAGAAAGCCCACTCATTGTCATACCATGCCAAAACCCGCACGCAGTTGCCAACGACCTTGGTCTGATCCGGCGCAAAGATAGAGGAGTGCGACGTGTGATTGAAGTCAATAGAGACCTTCGGCTCAGGGTCATAGGCCAAAACCATGCCCATATAGCCGTTTGCCGCCTCGCGCATGATTTCATTGACCTCGGCCACCGTCACCGTCTTGCGCGAAATGAACGTCAGGTCCACTGCCGATACGTTCGGTGTTGGCACTCGCATTGAGGTTCCGTCCAGCTTTCCCGCCAGTTCCGGCAGTACCTCGCCCAAGGCCATTGCTGCTCCGGTTGAGGTGGGGATCATCGCCATCGCAGCCGCGCGTGCGCGATAAAGATCGTGATGGCGACGGTCCAGCATCGGCTGATCGCCGGTATAGCTGTGAATCGTTGTCATGATTCCGCTTTCAATCCCGATGGCATCATTCAAAACCTTGGCCAAAGGCGCGAGGCAATTGGTCGTGCAGGACCCGTTGGAAACCACATGATGATCGGAGGTCAACTGCCGATGGTTCACCCCGTAAACAACTGTTTTATCAGCCCGTTTTGCTGGAGCGGAAATCAGAACCCGCTTGGCCCCGCGCCTTAGGTGTACCGCCGCGCTGTCGCGGTCGTTGAACTGGCCTGTGCATTCGAGCACCACATCCACCCCGTCCCAATCCAGCTCATCGGGGTTATAGGTGCTCATCACCCGCATCGGGCCACGGCCAAGATCCAGCGTGTTGCCTGCCACCCGAACCGTGCCGGGGAAGCGGCCATGAACCGAGTCGTATTTCAGCAAGTGGGCGTTGGTTTCAATCGGCCCCGTGGCATTTATCGCCACGACCTGCACATCATTGCGCGCACTTTCCGCGATATGTGCCAAAGTGCAGCGCCCAATGCGTCCAAACCCGTTGATCCCGATGGTAATCGTCATGTTCTGGCCTCATATCCACGCCCCATGGCAAGGGCTGATACACAAGCGGTCCTGAATTTCAAAGGCCAAAAGCGGCTATATTTCATGATGTTAGCGCAAACGTTGCCTGTTAGCGCCAACAGCTTTTCCCATTTCCGCTAACAGCTTGCTGATCGCGCATAGTCCACTAGGTTAGGATCAGGTTGCGAAAGGACGTGTCATGAGTGGTTTACTGGCCCTGTTGGATGATGTTGCGGCGATTGCCAAAGTTGCGGCCACATCGGTGGATGATATCGCCAGCGCCGCCGCCAAGGCCGGGGGCCAAACCGCAGGCGTCTTGATCGATGATGCGGCGGTCACCCCCACCTATGTCACCGGGCTTGATGCCCGCCGCGAGCTTCCGATGATCTGGCGCATCACCAAAGGATCGTTGAAAAACAAGCTGATTATCCTGTTGCCGCTGGCGCTGTTGCTGTCAAATTTCGCGCCTTGGGCCATCACACCCTTGCTGATGTTTGGCGGCGCATACCTGTGCTTTGAAGGCGCCGAAAAGGTTTTTCACGCAATATTTCCCCATGCCAGCCCTGCGGTGGCGGCCGATATGACCCCCGCCGACCCCGCACATCTTGAAGAAGCACGCGTCGCGGGGGCCATCAAAACCGATTTCATCCTCTCGGCCGAGATCATGACCATAGCACTTTCCGCCATTCCCGCCTCCAACATCTATATGGAAACCGCGACCTTGGCCGTGGTCGCCGTGGGCATCACGGCAGCGGTCTATGGCACCGTGGCGCTGATCGTGAAGATGGATGACATCGGGTTGCATATGGCGGCCAACATGCGCCTGCCCGCCAGCCGTGCCTTTGGCCGGGGGCTGGTGCGTTTTATGCCTAACCTGCTGGCAACTTTGTCTTTTATTGGCACCGGGGCGATGCTTTGGGTTGGCGGCAGCATCATCATTCAGGCGGACGAAAATCTGGGGTCACTCGGAAATCT
>CALEMZ010000489.1 GCA_937910975.1 uncultured Pseudorhodobacter sp.
CAGAACCGCCGCAGCACCGGGCCTGTAGCCTTCAGATTCGCGGTAGACCTCGGTTTCCGAGACATTCACGTCGAACATATGAATTTTGTCATAGCGCGCGACGATCTGTCCCATCGGGTCAATCAGGAAAGAACGGTTGGCAAAGCGCCCGTCGGCGTCCTGCGTCAGCAATGCGAGAGAGCCGATGAGCAGCCAAACCCCTGCCGCCGCCGCCTCTTTGCGCAGGGCGCGCAGGGTTGGGTCATCTGCCTCATGAAAGAAAACCGAAGCCTGATGTTTGCGGCTGGACGAAAGCCCATTTGTACATTCCGGCGTCAGAATAAACCCGGCCCCGCCTGCGGCAGCCTCGCGCACAAGCCTGCAGGTTTCCGGCAGGTTGGCCACCGGATCATCCGTAACGCAAAGCTGAACAAGGCCGATCCGCATCCCCTACCCCGCCAACAATGCGTCAAGTTTTCCAGCATGTTCCAACGCATGCAATTCATCCGACCCGCCGACATAAGTCTCACCGATAAAGATTTGTGGCACTGTGCGGCCACCTTTTGCGCGCTGCATCATCGTGGTCCGCAAGGACGGATCACGCGACACGTCATATTCGGTAAAGGTCACGCCTTTTTTGGACAACAGCCGCTTGGCCGCATAACAATAGCCGCAAAGCGGTGAAGTATAAATTTCAATCTGTTTCATTTTCGTGTTCCTCGTGGTCGCGCCGACTATAGGGATTTAGGCGCCCTTCGCAACGCGCGCTAGTACCACAACGGAAACCTCTTTGGCCCCCGCCGCAAGGCAGGCATCGGCCGTGGCCGCCAAAGTTGCCCCCGAGGTCATAACATCATCAACCAACAGGATATGTCGCCCCATCATGCGCGTTCGACGACGTGGGTGTGGGCGAATCGCATCTTCCAGGTTTTCGAACCGGCTTTGCTTGTCACGGCCTTCCTGACTCTGGGTGCTGCGGTGACGTTGCAGCAGGTCCGGGCAATGCTCCAACCCTGCCAGCTTGGCCAGCGAGGCAGACAAAAGCGCCGATTGGTTATAGCGGCGGCGCAGCAAGCGAAGCCAATGTAGAGGCACGGGGGCGACCAGCATATCGGGGCGCAACAGCGGCCTTGCCGCGCGCAGCAGCCACGCCCCGGCGGGTTTCGCCAGATCAAGCCTGTCACCATACTTAAGTTGCAGGACCATTTTGCGCCCGCTGTCCTTGTACAAAAGGGCTGCGCGCCCCTGCGCCCAAGGCCGTGCAACGGTCAGACAATCATCGCAAAGCACAGGCGTGCCGTTATCTTCGCCCGGCAACGGCAAGCCGCAGCCATCACACACAAGGCCTGCAATGAAGGGTGTTTCGCGCCAGCATTTGCCGCAGAGGCCAAAATCAGAGGTCACCAGCGCGTCACAGCCAAGGCATTGCGGCGGGTAAACCAGTTGCAGCATGGCTTGCAATCCCATTCATCCCTCCTATTGTCCCGCGCATGCAAGCGCCACAATTGACCGACCAAACCGCCCTTTTCCGCAACCGCGCCCGCGCGCTGGCCATGCCCGCGCCAGCCCTGTTTTTGCATGAAGACGTTCTCGACGAGGTTAAGGAAAGACTGACAGAGGTTAACAGGTCGTTTACATCCGTAGCGATTGTCACCGGATTTCCCGATTTGTGGCGCACAGCCTTTCCGCAGGCGCGTATTGTGCCGGATAATGAGGTTCTGGCGCTTGAACCCGGCGCGCATGATCTGGTGATCCACGCGATGGCGCTACATTGGGCGAATGATCCAGTGGGGCAATTGATCCAATGCAAACGCGCGCTGCGCCCGGATGGTTTGTTCTTGGCAGCTCTTTTCGGGGGGCAGACATTGCACGAATTACGCGCCTGTCTGGCCGAGGCAGAGGCGCATGTATCGGGCGGCCTTTCGCCGCGGGTATTGCCGATGGCCGAAATCCGGGATCTCGGCGCCTTGCTACAGCGCGCGGGCCTTGCCCTGCCTGTCGCCGACAGCTTTACCCGGCAGGTCCATTACCGCGACGTCTACCACCTGATGCAAGACCTGCGCGCGATGGGTGAGGGCAATGCGCTGGCCGCCCGCCTGCGCCGCCCCAGCCCGCGCCGCTTGTTTACCGACGCCGCCGCACGCTATGCCAAAGCCTATGGCGCAGAGGGCGGCCGCATTGCTGCCAGCTTTGAGCTGATCTTCCTGACCGGATGGGCCCCGCATGACAGCCAGCAAAAGCCGCTGCGCCCCGGATCAGCGGTCCAAAGGCTTGCTGATGCGCTCAACGCGCCCGAGATTGTGCTGCCTGCAACAAAGGGCGAAGCTTGACCCCGACACAATAGGCTTTATCTGCCGACGACAGGACCGAAACAGGAGCGACGCCATGCCGGATGCAAAATACAACCAGCCAAACATTCCCGCAGGTCAGGGGCGCTTGACCCATGCCCCGGCAGATCATCCGCCCGTCAAGGCCCCCAAAATCGGCGTCTTGCTCGCCAATCTTGGGACGCCCGACAATTACGACTACTGGTCCATGCGCCGCTACTTGAATGAGTTCCTGTCGGACAAGCGGGTCATCGATATTTCTGACTGGATCTGGCAGCCCTTGCTGCAACTCGTAATTCTGACCAAGCGCCCCTTCACCTCGGGCGCAAATTACAAGCTGATCTGGAACCACGAGAAAAACGAAAGCCCCTTGCTGACGATCACCAAAGACCAGACCGCCGCGATAGCCAAGGCAATGGCCGAAACCCATGGCGCAGAGGTCATGGTTGATTTCAGCATGCGTTATGGCAACCCATCAACCGAGTCGAAGGTCAAGGCGATGGTTGCTGCGGGCTGTGAGAAGATATTGTTTTTCCCGCTTTATCCGCAATATGCCGGTGCCACCTCTGCCACCGCCAATGACGCTTTCTTTGCTGCCCTGATGAAGGAAAAGCGCCAGCCCGCCGCACGTACAGTGCCGGAGTATTTTGAACATCCCGCCTACATCGATGCGCTCGCACAATCGGTGGAGCGCGCTTATGCACAACTGGACCATCGCCCCGATGTGCTGGTGGCTAGCTATCACGGTATGCCGATCCGCTATCTGATGGAAGGCGACCCCTACCATTGCCAATGCGCAAAAACGACACGCCTGCTGCGCGAACGTCTGGGCTGGGATAATACCGCGATCGACACCAGCTTTCAGTCGGTCTTTGGCCGGGAAGAGTGGCTGAGGCCCTACACGGTAGAGCATGTGGCCGAGTTGGCCAAACAGGGCAAGAAACGCATTGCGATGATTGCACCAGCGTTTTCAGCCGATTGCATCGAAACGCTGGAAGAGATCAACGGTGAGATTCGCGAGGCCTTTGAACATGCCGGTGGCGAAAGCTTTACCTACATTCCTTGCCTGAACGATGATGCAGCCCATATCGAGGCGCTGGTTTCGGTCATCAAGGAAAATCTGGCGGGATGGGCTCGCGGCCCTGTCACCGAGTAAAAAAGTCGGACAAAAGAAAAGGACGGCAGATTTAACCCTACCGTCCCAATTCTAGCTAATCCGGTAGGATTAGTTCGATGCAGCAGCAGCGATAACGAGCAGCAGCAGCAGCGGAACGATCATGCCGCCAGCGGACGACGAAGTCGCCGCTTCAACAACAGCTGGCTCCATCACAGGCTCAGCCATACCGCCAGCGAAAGCGGTCGATGCCACAACGGTCAGAGCCGCTGCGAGTACAAGTTTCTTCATGTTAACCTCCAGTTTTTGCGCGATACCGAATTTTCAGAGGACAATAGCGCGCACCCAAGACTATACCTCGTGTGCTTTCTCTAAGCATCTTGCGGAGAAAATTGCAATCTTGGTCGTGAATTTATGGCACGCTCGCGGCAGGTTTCGTCAATTTAGCAACACTCTATCGGGTCTATGCCTGCCGTTGCTCGACCGTTCCGACAACGCTTTCATCTAAAAAACAAAAAGGGGCCAACGGCCCCCTCATGCGCCATGAACGCAAGCGAGTTCAAATAAGCAAAACCTGAGTCCCGACCTTGGTCAAATCAAACAATTCGGCGATATGTTCGTTATAAAGCCCAATGCAACCATTGGATGAGCGACGCCCGATTTTGCGCGTGTCGTGGGTTCCATGAATTCGGTAATACGTCCAGGACAAATGCAGCGCATGGGTGCCGAGCGGGTTTTCCGGACCCGGAGGCACGAAATCAGGCCACTCGGGGTTGCGCAGCTTCATCGCGGGTGTTGGGCGCCACGATGGGCCGACAACTTTTTGTACAATTTCCGTACGGCCCTTCCGCGTCAAATCGTCGGTCAGGGGTACGGAGGTTGGATAAAGCTTATAGAGGGTCTGATCCTCAGACCAAAAATGCAAAGCGCGCGACTGCGTATCCACCAGCACAGCGCCTTTTCTCGTGTCGCTGAAATAGGGCCGCCAATCCAGCATGCGGAAGCTGGAAATGTTGTTGCGCACGGGCGACGCGTTGGGTGCCTCAAATTCAGTCGAATTTTCTTGCGCAAATCCCGGCGCGGCTGTCATGCCCAAAGTGGCTGCTGCTGCCCCCAAAAGGACACGGCGGTTCATGTGTTTGGCGCGGCCGGCATTCATCCGACAGACTCCTTCTTGATTTCTTTGCACAAAGTAACGCTTTTTTTGGCGATCTTCAAATCACAGAGATGTTGATCGGCGGAGTCACGCAGAGTTGCATTTGCGCCTCAGTTCGCAAAGCGTTAAAGACAGGCTAGTCTCTGCATCAGATGGAAATGAAATGAACACTTTGTCAG
>CALEMZ010000490.1 GCA_937910975.1 uncultured Pseudorhodobacter sp.
CAATGATATCCTCGGGCATCGGGGAGGTGTCATCCAGCAATTCCCCCAACCTGAATGCCGGCATGGTGGTGGGGGCCGGCGGACTGGTATCCAGCCGCAACAGCGGCGGACCGTTCTTCTCCACATGTTTGGCCCAGAGCCGATCGGACTCGGTTTTCAGCCGCTCCTCTGGCCAGCTTGGCCGCAACATGGCGGCGTTGTAACCGCGGATGGCCTCCCAGCCTTCCTCGGGCGACATGCGGCCCTCGTGGACCATGCGGATGAAATGTCCGATGGCGGCAGAGGCCCCTTCGAAACGGGTCCAGCCATCTGTGCCACCTTCATGCACTGGATTGGTCAGCACCGAGCTGAGGGCGGGCTTTTCCAGCGTTTCGGTCGTGGGAGACATGCCGACGCCAGGGATTGCCGTCATTTCGTTGACCCATTCGCCAAACTCCGCGAGATCAACTTCGATTTTATTGTGTTGCCGGATCTGCACCACGCGCTGAAAGCCGTGTTTGTGATAGACACTGCCCGCCACGCGGATCGGCTGATGGGCCGAGCGAAAGTGGGTGTCACCGCCAACCTTCAGGGCGATCTCGCCGCGAAGGCGGCAGAGTTGGGCCAGATCCTCGCCCTCAGCCGGTTCAGTCAGTTTCCACCAGACATGCAGCTTGCTGGCACCACCGGCGGTGCGACCACCGCTTTCGATGATTAGCGTCGGCTGACCCAGATGCCGGACCAGATGTTCAAGCTTGGCCGGAATATCGCCCGCATCCAGATCGACGATGATAGCCTGCATCTGCAGAACATCGACCGATTTGGCCTGACCGTTTTGCGCAACGGTGCCGGGAATGACATAAACAGCGGCCCCTTCGCGCCAAGCCCAATTGGCAAAAGTCGCGAGCTTGTCCGGCGCGGCGGTATCAGCGTCGATCCAGATATTGTGCGGCCGACCCTCCTTGCCCTGTCCCATGTCAACAAAACCCCGGACCGGGATCAGGCCCTCGCAATAGCCGAAAACGACATCAAGGAAGGTTTCGATCTGAGCGGGGTCGGGCTCGACGCCGAACGGATCCTCAATCGAGGGCGCATCGTTGAAATCTTGCCAGGGGCTGAAATGGATGATGTTGTCGTCGCTCACACCGCGAGCCTCCAGCAGCGTTCGGCCCAAGGGCAGAAACGGCATTCGAAGAAATCTCGGGATGTGGCGATGCGCGGCAGCAACTCGCCCGCGTCAGTCGCCCGCAGGATCCGCACGGCGCGGTCGGACATGCGCTGCGCAAGGGCGGCATCGAAGGGCACCAACTCGTGGTGCATCTCCGCCGTATCCTTGTTGATGGCGGTAAACATGGCAGGTGCGGCACTGATGCCGGGCACGCTGGCTTCCATATAGGCCTGATAGAGCGCGATCTGCGCGGCATAAACCGGTTTGGCAAGGGTGACGCCGTCCTTGACGCACAGACGCCAGTTCTTGGCGTTCATTGTCTTGCATTCCCAGAGCGCGGGAACGGCCAGCCCGAGACCTTCGGGCCCTGCGGCGATGATACCGTCGACATGGCCACGCACCCGGCCACCGGCGGCAGAAAAGCCGAATTGGCCGCCATCGGGGCGATTTCCTTTGCGGGTGTAAAGATCAAAGCCCGCCCTGCGCAGCCAGGCCACTGCCAGATCCTCAAGCGAATGGCCAATGGCGAAGATACGCAGCAGCTGCCCGGAGAACTCTTGACCCTCGTCCTTCGGTGCATGGGTAAACTCGAACTGTAACGCGCGCTCGCAAGCATGGCCGAGACGCGAGCCGCCGAGATATTCGCGCGGTGCGCGGATAGCGTTTTCCGTGGTCAGCGCTGCGTCGACCGCGGCGTTCACCTTTTCGGCGAAGCTGGGCCGGTGATTGAAATCCAGCATCAAAACGGTACCTCCGACTCTGCGGCGGCGATCTCTGCCATCTCGATGCGGAAGCTCTCGATCGTCCTGACGATCAGGCGGTGCATGTCATTCCTGCTGAGCTGGCCCAGCGGACGATCCCAACCGATGCTTTCCATCACCGGCGCAAGCGCCCGCATCACGGCGGGCAGCGCCTGGGTTTCTTCTTCGGTAAAATCGACCATGGTCATTCCTTTCCGGGCTTTGCGGCCGAAGGCCGCCTGACAGGGCATTGAGCAGAACCAGAGGTGCTGGCGTGGGCGCGGCTTGTGTCGGTCGAAAAAGCCGAAGCCGCGTGTTGGACGGGTACAGACCGCGCAGAGATGCGGGCGGAGGTGCCAGAGGGGATCAAAGCTCCGGCGATCCGCAGCCGGTTTGGGCGGGGACGTGATTTGCGCGACATGGCTCATGCCGCCCGCCGCGCATCGGGAGCCGCCGCCATGATCAGTTGGCGGATCGCCCGCTTGTTGAAAGTGAAGGTCATCAGCGCCGAGGCGTGATAGCGGGTCAGGCCGTAATCCTGCCGATAGGCGGGCGGCAGAAATTGTAGCTGCTTTTCCGTGGCTGCCTGGTTCAGCCAGCCGCGCGTCTTGAAGGCGCTTTCGTCGGTCTCAACCTCGTTCAGCCAATCGTCGGCTTGCGCGAGACAGACGGTGCGTTCGCCGATGCCCAGCAAACGGGGGCTTTGGCCCTTTGCGCCGCCGACCGCATGCCAGCGGCCGTCCAGGAAGAAGATGCCGCCCCAGGCGTTGAACCCGTTGGCCATCAGCGCGTCATCGGCCCCGAAAAGGTCGATCCAGGCGAAGCTGGACCGTTTCAACAGATCGATCTCCGACATGATGAAACCGCTCAGAGCGGCGCGCCCCGCAGCCTCGGCCTCGCCATCCTCATCAACGCCAAGAACCTCGCCGCAGAGCGGACATTCAAAGCAGGCCAGCGGAATATCGGCCCCACAGGCCGGGCAGACCTTGGTCGGGGCCTCGCCATTCCCTGTATTGCCGTCGAGATCGACATCCTGCTCCAGCGTGCCGTGGATCAGGCTCGACGTGCCAAAATCCAAAACAACGCAATCGGTCTTGACGATGCCCGGGTGTTCCTCCGGATCAATGGTGCGCAGGCCCCGCCCCACCATCTGGATCATGGTGGATTTGTAAGAACTGGGGCGCAGCAGCACGACGCAGGAAGTCGGCGGATGGTCCCAGCCCTCAGTCAGTACGGCCACGTTGACGATGACCCGGATTTTGCCCACTGTGTAGGCGGCGAGAATGTCGCGGCGATCTTCACTTGGCAGATCGCCATGGATAAGTGCTGCTGGCACATCTGCAGAGTTGAAGGCCTCCGTCACATGCGCTGCGTGAGCGACGGTTGAACAGAACACCACCGTCTGCCGATAGGTATCTGTGCCGCCTGCCTCCTGCGCCTTTTCCTTCCAATGCCGGATCACCTCGTCGGTAACCGGTGCACGGTCCATAATCGACGCAACCTCTGCCATGTTGAAGTCCGCCAGCGTCTTGCGCACTGCGCGCAGCTTGTCCTGCACGCCGACATCGATGACAAAAGTGCGTGGCGGCACCAGATGGCCCGAGGCAATCAACTCGCCCAGACGCACCTGATCGGCGACATTGTCGAACACCTGGCGCAGGCCCTTGCGGTCACCCCTGTTCGGCGTCGCCGTGACCCCGAAGATACGGGCATCAGGATTGGCATCGCGCACCCGATCGATGATGCGCCGATAGCTGGCCGCCACCGCGTGGTGCGCTTCATCAATCACCAGCAGGTCCAGTTTGGGCATGGAGGCCAGATTGGCCGGGCGCGCCAGCGTCGGCACCATCGCGAACGTCGCCTGACCAGACCAGTTTTTGGTATTGGCATCGACAACCGAGGTGGTCAGGCCCGGATTGACCCTGGCAAACTTGTCGCGGTTCTGGCTGGTCAGCTCGTCGCGATGCGCAAGCACGCAGGCTTTGGCGGCGGTATCGCCAATCGCCTCCCCGGCCAGTGCCGAGAGCATTATCGTTTTACCGGCTCCGGTCGGCGCGATGCCAAGTGTGTTGCCGTTCTTTGCGAGCGCAGCAAGGCTGCGCTCCACAAAGACCTTCTGTCGCGGGCGGAGTCTCATGCCTAGCCCCTCACTCGGCCCATGAGGGCTTGGTGAAAGGAGAGGCAGGGGTTTGGGCCGTCGGGGCTGGCGCCTGATTTTGCGCTGCGTAGGGCGACGTCTGATGCAGCGGCGGTTGGCCAAAGCCAGCCATTTGCGGCGCGATCTGCCCCATGATCCCGGCATAATCCTTATGGTCCGGGGTTACCGCCGAACGAACCTCGTTTTTGTCATCGCCATTGGTGTCGGTGCCAAGATCGGCGCGCACCACGCATTCCAGCCCGTCCAGATCGACAAAACCGGCAATCCGGCGTTTCATTTGCGCCTCGGGCGAAACATCCTTGTCAGAAATCCCGCGCGCCGAATTGAGGATGCCGCGCACCAGACTTCGGCCCATATTGCCCCAATCCGGGCCTTTCGGGCTGTAGAGCCCGATCAGCGACCAGATCTTGCGCTTGGCAAAGGGGCC
>CALEMZ010000491.1 GCA_937910975.1 uncultured Pseudorhodobacter sp.
AGGGAACGCATGTCATGTGGGATTGGATCAAGATTGCGCTATTTGGGGTTATTGCCCTTGGCGCAGCTTTGGCGGCGAACTGGGCGAGGGATTTGGCTTATCAAATCCACGCACTGATCGTCATGGCCGTCGCGGCCGGACTGTTTATTTGGTCAGTCAGAACAGCAGGGGACGAAAAAGGCCCCGTTGAAACCGGATATATGGATGGTGTCATCCGTGCCGGTGTTATCGCAACAACCTTTTGGGGCGTCACCGGCTTTCTGGTCGGAGTCTGGATCGCCTTCCAGCTGGCTTTCCCGCAACTGAATTTCGATTTCTTGCAAGGCTATGGAAACTTCGGGCGCATGCGTCCGTTGCATACGTCGGCAGTTATCTTTGCCTTTGGTGGTAACGCGTTGATCGCGACATCCTTCTATGTGGTTCAGCGCACAAGCGCCGCGCGCCTATTTGGCGGAAACACAGCATGGTTCGTTTTCTGGGGCTATCAACTGTTTATCGTGCTTGCTGCGACCGGTTACCTGATGGGTGCCACACAATCGCGCGAATACGCCGAACCTGAATGGTATGTTGACCTTTGGTTGACCGTCGTCTGGGTCGCTTATCTGATCGTCTTCCTTGGCACGATCATGAAGCGCAAAGAGCCGCACATCTATGTGGCCAACTGGTTCTTCCTGTCGTTCATCGTCACCGTCGCCATGCTGCACGTTGTCAACAACCTCGCCATTCCGGTGTCGTTCCTTGGCTCGCGTTCTGTAAGTGTATTTTCGGGTGTTCAGGATGCAATGACGCAGTGGTGGTACGGCCACAACGCCGTGGGCTTCTTCCTCACAGCCGGCTTCCTTGGGATGATGTATTATTTTGTGCCCAAGCAGGCCGAAAAGCCTGTGTTCTCATATAAACTGTCGATCATCCACTTCTGGGCACTGATCTTTCTTTATATCTGGGCTGGTCCACACCACTTGCACTACACCGCGCTGCCCGACTGGGCTGGCACACTTGGCATGGTCTTCTCGATCGTTCTTTGGATGCCAAGTTGGGGTGGTATGATCAACGGCCTGATGACGCTGAACGGCGCTTGGGACAAGATCCGCACCGATCCTATCATCCGTATGATGGTTATTTCGTTGGGCTTTTACGGCATGTCCACATTCGAGGGTCCGATGATGTCGATCCGCGCGGTGAACTCGCTGTCGCACTACACTGACTGGACCATCGGTCACGTGCACTCGGGTGCGCTTGGCTGGAACGGCATGATCACATTCTCGGCGCTCTACTTCCTGACGCCGAAACTGTGGAACAAGCAGCGCCTTTATAGCCTGACACTTGTCAGCTGGCACTTCTGGCTCGCGACTATCGGCATCATTCTCTACGCGGCCTCGATGTGGGTCACGGGGATCATGGAAGGTCTGATGTGGCGTGAAGTTGACGCACAGGGCTTCCTCGTGAACTCCTTTGCCGACACCGTATCCGCCAAGTTCCCGATGTATGTGGTTCGCGGCATTGGTGGGCTTATGTATCTCACCGGCGCACTGATCATGACCTATAACCTGTGGATGACAGCATTCGGCAAAAAGTCTGCCGCAATCGTCGCCGCACCAGCAGAATAAGGAGCAAAGAACATGGCTTTCCTTGATCGTCACAAGGTTCTTGAAAAGAACGCGACCTTATTGCTGGCAGCCAGCTTTGTGGTTGTCACCGTCGGTGGTATCGTCGAAATCGCACCGCTTTTCTATCTGGAGAACACCATCGAGAAAGTAGAGGGCATGCGCCCCTACTCTCCGCTGGAGCTCACTGGACGGGAAATCTATATCCGTGAGGGTTGCTACGTCTGTCACAGTCAGATGATCCGCCCGATGCGCGACGAAGTCGAACGTTACGGCCACTACTCGCTGGCTGCGGAATCGATGTATGACCATCCATTCCAGTGGGGCTCCAAGCGGACGGGGCCTGACCTTGCCCGCGTCGGTGGTCGGTATTCGGATGAATGGCACGTTGCCCACCTGACTGATCCACAGTCTGTCGTGCCGGAATCGGTGATGCCGCCTTATGGCTACCTCACCCAAAGACTGATCGAGCCGACCTACATCGAAGATCTGTTGAGCACACATGCCATGGTTGGCGTGCCCTACACAGAAGAGATGATCGCGTCAGCAAGTGCCGACTTTATGGTGCAAATTGACCCGTTCGGCGACTTCGATGGCCTGCTGGAACGCTATCCAAACGCGCAGGTGCGCAACTTTGACGGCCAACCGGGCGTCAGCGAAATGGATGCGATGGTCGCTTACCTTCAGATGCTTGGCACGTTGGTCGATTTCTCGACCTTCACGCCAGATGCTAGCCGCTAGGAGGAGATCAGATGGACTATCACATCCTGCGTGAGATTGCGGACAGTTGGGTGCTTCTTGCCCTGTTCGTCTTCTTCATGGGAGTTATCTTATTTGCGTTCCGTCCGGGCAGCCGCAAGCTGCACAATGACGCCGCGAACTTGCCTTTCCGGCACGAAGATGCCCCCGCTGACAGCAGCACTAGCGACCCGGAGGGTCAGTCATGAGTAAGAAACAAGACAACAAAAAGCAAGACGAGGTCGAAACGACTGGCCACAGCTGGGACGGGATTGAAGAATTCAACAACCCCCTTCCAAAGTGGTGGGTCTGGTGCCTTTACGCGACAATCGTCTGGGCGATTCTATACACCATCGCCTATCCGGCATGGCCTATGATCAAAGGCGCGACACCTGGCTTGCTGGGTTATTCCACACGCGCCGAAGTGGCGGAAGACATCGCCGCTGTAGATGCCGCAAACGCTGAACTGATGGCCAAACTTGCCGCAGTTGATCTGACCACAATTACGGACGACGCTGAACTGCATGGTTTTGCAGTCAACGGCGGTGGCGCAATCTTCCGCGCCAACTGTTCGCAATGTCACGGGTCTGGTGCGGCTGGTACGACAGGTTTTCCTAACCTGCTGGATGATGACTGGCTTTGGGGCGGCACAATCGAGGACATCGCCTATACGGTGACCCACGGTGTGCGCAACGAACAGTCACTCGACTCGCGCTATTCGGAAATGACTGCCTTTGACGAGATCTTGACCGACGAAGAAATCACCGGCGTGGTCAATCACGTTCTCGCGATTTCCGGTCAAGACCACGATGCCGCAGCGGCAGAACTGGGCGCGACCGTCTTTTATGACAACTGCGCAGCCTGTCATGGCGATGCCGGTGAAGGCATGGACGCCCTTGGCGCGCCAACCTTGACGGACGCGATCTGGCTTTATGGCGGCGACGAAGCCACCATTACTGAAACGGTCCGTTATGCCCGCTTTGGTGTGATGCCCGCATGGTCCGCCGAATATCGCGTCGGTAGCGGCCTTGATCAGGCCGAAA
>CALEMZ010000492.1 GCA_937910975.1 uncultured Pseudorhodobacter sp.
TGCGGGCCACCAACGGCACCAAGCAAAACAGCATCCACTTCCATCGCGCGGGCCATGGTTTTATCGTGCAAGGGGGTGCCGTGCTGATCATAGGCGCAGCCGCCGACCAGATCTTCGGACACGTCAAACTGCACGCCGCGTTTGTTGCCAAACCATGCGATGACCTTTTTGACTTCGGTCATGACCTCGGGGCCGATGCCGTCACCGGCTAGGATTAGAAGGGAAGGATTGGCCAAGGAACGCTCCTGCAATTCAAGGAAAATGATTTGGCTTTGGCCTAGCGTTTTGACCGCCTATGGTCAAGGTGCGGTGCTTTGGGGGATGGTAATATCGACCCAAACGGGGCGATGGCGGGAGGCGATGGCGAGGGTTATGCCTTTGGCCGTGTCTGTATCGGGCCACAGCACGCCTGCGTCCAGAACCTTCAGATCGGCGGAGGGCAGGATATAATCCACCCGCAACCCGCCGGGGTCGTCGTAAAGTGCTGTGTCAAGCGCCGGGTCGCCTTTATGGGCAGGCTCGGTGCGGCTGTTCTGGCCTTTGGGTGCCGGGTCTTGCAACTGCGGATGGGCGAGGAGTGCGATGATCGCCGCGTGCCGCCCGTCGCCATCGGCTGAGTCAAGATTGGCATCACCGAGCAAGATGAACGGGGCATCAGGCGCGGGGAAGGGCAGCGAACCTTCCAGCAGGCGCAACCAAAAGGCAGCCTCATCATGGTTGCGGCGACCGTTGCGATCTTCCGGCCCATCAAAAACCGGGGGCGTAGCGTGCCAGACCAGTAGATGGAGCCGCGTGTCATCGGGCAAGACCAGCGGCACATCCCAATGCGCAGTACTGGAAAGGCGCTGCACGGCTTTCGCCTCGGTGCTCAGACTGTCGGCGATCAGGTTGCCCGGCAGATCTTGCCACAGAAAGCCGCTGAAATCGCGGGCGTTTTCGGCATCAATAGGCAGGCGAGACAGTACGGCCAGCCCGCCTTGACCCGCGAAGAAGCCAAAGCCCTGCGCATCTCCCGGCCCGCCCCTGCGGCCATCACCATCCATATCCAACCCGGTGGCCATGCCTGCATTTGGGCGTTTGGCAAAGCGGTGGGGATAGGGCGCACCCGCTGCAGCCAGACCGTCGGCCAAAGCAGAGAGCGCGACAAGATCATGGTCAAAGTCGATATCCGTCAGCACGAGCACATCGGCATTTAGCAGCGCAAGGCTGGCGATGACGGCGCTGATCTGTGGGTCTTTGCCCGCCAAGATATCCCGCAACAACAGGCCGGGGCCTTTGCGGTCCAGATCAACGTTGTAGGTGGCAACCCGCAGGGTGGTTTGGTCTTGGGCAAGGCCGGGCTGCGCCATTGCCAAGCAGGCGGCGAGAAGCAGTCGGGCGATCACGCGGGGAAGTAGCCTGGCGTTGCCAGTTCGGTGCCCCACTCACGCTTGTTGCGGATCATGCCTGCGATGCGGGTCATGGCGATGCCACGCATGAAAAGTGAGGCGGGAAGGAAGGCCCATATGGCGATGACCCAAACCAACGTGGGCGCATGGCGCAGATCCAGCGCGCCCAGCCCCATGCCCCCCAGTTTGACGATAGCGGGGATGAGGAAGGGCAATAAAAAGCCCAAAGCGAGGTTGAACCGCGCATCGCGTTCCAGCCGCGCCACAATATCGCCGCCTGCGGAAGGGTCAAAGGTGGGCAGGTTGATCCAGACGTTGAAGGCTCCGTTTGTAGACGGCCAATCGTAGATGCGCAGGAGCATTGCAAAGATGGCAAGCGCCACCAAAGATATCAGATAGGCCGCGCCCGCTGCCGAGCGCACGGCCAAAACATGCGCCGGGGTGCTGTGTTCGGCCAGGGTCAGCGTGAGGAGACGCACCGGTGAATAAGGAAAGTCGAGCGCTTGGCCGATCAGAATGCCCAAGGCCTCGAACAAGCGGGCGAGGGTGGAGGGCATCTCATCGCTGCGCGCCATGATCGACAGAAAGAAAACAATGGACAGAAGCATCAGGAAGCGGATGCGATTATAGGGCGGGGCATCACGGAATTCGATTAAGCCGGGATAAGTGGCGTTGTATTCGACAAACGTCAGCACACCCACAAACAGCGCCACCAAAGCGACCATCTGCTTGCCATCCGCCGTGACCCCCGGCAATAAAACCGAAGGCGTGGCGATTATCACCATAACCATAAATGCCCGCATAAGCGCGCCAGTAAATTGCGAAAGCACTGCTGCTCTATCCTCACTTGAGGCAGGTGCGATACGACGCCGCACCTTTGTCCCCATGATTTCCCGCACTTTGTGGCGGACTGCCTTAATCTTGCCCAAATTGTGCCTTCTTTCGGATTTCCAAGCAACCGTCGCCGTGAGGAAATCAAAAATTTGTGGCAGTTTAGCGGAAAATGTGTCGCTGGATTGCATCAAATTTTGGTCAAAAAAGGGCCGCCGGTGAGGGCGACCCTAGATGTAGTGGTATTGGCCGAGGTTAGACCCAGGGGCGCAGCGTGCTGGCCTTTGCCTCATAGCTATCAATGCTGGCGGCCTTTTCCATCGTCAGGCCGATATCGTCCAAGCCATTCATCATGCAATGCCTTTTGAACGCGTCCACTTCGAAAGGGTAGGTTTGGCCGTCAGAGGCCGTGACAGTTTGTTCTTCCAGGTCGACGGTGATGCGGGCATTCGCGCCGCGCTGAGCGTCTTCCATCAACGCATTGACCACATCTTCGGGCATCACGATCGGCAAGATGCCGTTCTTAAAGCAGTTGTTGTAGAAGATATCGGCAAAGCTGGTGGCGATAACGGCGCGAATGCCGAAATCCAGCAAAGCCCAAGGCGCATGTTCGCGCGAGGAGCCGCAGCCGAAGTTCTCTCCTGCGACGATGATTTCGGCGCGGCGATAAGCAGGTTTGTTCAAAACGAAATCGGCGATCTCGGTGCCGTCCAGATTGAAGCGCATTTCATCAAACAGGTTCGCGCCGAGGCCCGAGCGTTTGATGGTTTTCAGAAACTGCTTTGGGATGATCATATCGGTATCGATATTGACCAGCGGCATGGGGGCCGCAACACCCGTCAGTTTGGTAAATTTTTCCATAACGGTTTCCTTTGGTATGCCGCAACTTTGTACGGCAGGAGCGTATTTTTCCCGTAGCATCCGCGTAGTACATCCGTAGCTACGCTGATGCTACATTCAGGCGGGGTCAGACAGCTTCGGCCATCATCTCGCGAATATCGGTCAGGTGCCCAGTGATCGCGGCAGCGGCGGCCATGGCGGGCGACAAAAGATGTGTACGCCCCCCCCGGCCCTGACGCCCCTCGAAATTACGGTTGGAGGTGGCGGCACAACGCTCACCCGGCTGCAACTGATCGGGGTTCATCGCAAGGCACATGGAACACCCTGCGAGACGCCATTCAAAGCCAGCGTCGAGGAAGATCTGGGCAAGCCCCTCTTCTTCGGCCTGTGCGCGCACGAGGCCGGAGCCGGGGACGACCATCGCCCGCATTCCGTCATTGATCTTCTTGCCCTTCAGCACAGCGGCGGCGGCGCGCAGATCCTCGATCCGGCCATTGGTGCAAGAGCCAATGAAGACCGTATCAATTTTGATATCTGTCAGCTTCATGCCGGGCGTCAGGCCCATGTAATCTAAGGAGCGCTGTACGGCATCGACTTTGCCACCGGTGAAATCGGATGCCGCGGGGACGGTGCCGGTGATCGGCAGCACGTCTTCAGGGCTGGTGCCCCAGGTGACGACGGGCGCGATATCTTCGCCCTTGATGGTGATGACCTTATCAAAATGCGCGCCCTCATCGGTGAAAAGCGTTTTCCAATAGGTCAGTGCGGCCTCCCATGCTGCACCTTTCGGGGCGTGCGGGCGGCCCATGCAATAGGCAAAGGTTTTCTCATCCGGGGCGATCAGGCCTGCGCGCGCGCCGCCCTCAATGGCCATGTTGCACACGGTCATGCGGCCTTCCATGGACAATTCACGAATGGCCTGGCCGCAATATTCTATGACATAGCCGGTGCCGCCAGCGGTGCCGGTTTCGCCGATGACCGTCATCGTGATGTCTTTGGCGGTGACGCCGGGAAGCAAGCTTCCGGTAATTTCCACCTTCATGTTCTTGCCCTTGCGCTGGATCAGCGTCTGGGTGGCCAGAACATGCTCCACCTCCGAGGTGCCGATGCCATGGGCGAGCGAGCCAAACGCGCCATGAGTGGCGGTGTGGCTGTCGCCGCAAACCACGGTCATGCCCGGCAGCGTCCAGCCCTGTTCGGGGCCGACGATATGAACGATGCCCTGGCGGACATCCGACACCGGATAGTAGTGAATGCCGAAATCCTTGGCATTGGTATCCAGCGCGTCAACCTGAATGCGGGATTCCTCATTCATGCCGCCATTGGCACGGTCCAGCGTGGTGGGCACGTTATGGTCCGGCACGGCGATGGTTTTTTCCGGCGCGCGGACTTTGCGGCCCGTCATGCGCAGGCCCTCAAAGGCTTGCGGGCTGGTGACTTCGTGCACCAGATGGCGGTCGATATACAAAAGGCAGGTGCCGTCATCGGCTTGCTGGACGACGTGGTCGTCCCAGATCTTGTCGTAAAGGGTACGAGCTTTCATGGCTCTGTTCTCACTTCGCTAGGAATGGGGAATAGGGGCCGCGCGATGCGGCAGATATTGCAGAGCATCAAAAATGCGCAAGCACCCTGCGCCATTGGCCAAAGAACCGCCAAGGCAGCCGCGCGCGATCATCCATGTCAAAAAATCGGATCATGGCACCGAGATACACAGCCGCGCTGAGTCTCGCAAGGGTTGGCGCATCAGAATGCGATGTTACGAGCTGTGGCCCAAGGCGTGGCATGCGCTGGCGATCCCCTTCATGCATCGGGGCGAGGAGAACTAGTGCGGCCATGTGCAGGAGAACAGTGCTTTACGCGTGGCCGAGAAGGACCCGAAAGGGCCATTGGTCGTGGTGACAAGTGCGGGGTTCGACCGGGTCTCTGCCGAAGAAATGCCATGTATTTCGAAGTTTTTCCGTGAGGTGGAGAAAGTCGTGGGGTTTTAAGGCTCTTTGCCCGGCAACCTGCGCCGCGATGTTATCAGCGACTATGGCGTTGATCGTCATGATGGCTTGACCATGAGTCTTT
>CALEMZ010000493.1 GCA_937910975.1 uncultured Pseudorhodobacter sp.
TCGGCCATGCCCACATCGGCCCCGGCATATCCCTTGAACAGATAGGGGCTGCGCACCCAAATCTGACCTTCAGCTTCCGCCAACCCCGGCCCGCCAATCCCGATTTCCACCCCCGGATAAGGGTGGCCCACAGCATGATCTGGCGTGTCCGCATTGGCCAACGCCACAAAGCTCGCCTCCGCCGCGCCGTAAAACTCGCGCACGGCAGCCTGCGGACACATCCGCGCCAGAGCGGCCCGCAGGCCTGCGTCCAGCTTTGCGCCGCCCACCAAAACATGGTGCATCAACGGCAACTCCGGCCCGCCCGCCTCCACCAGCAAGCGCAACTGTGGCGGAGAGGCCCAAAGAAGGCCCACCTGCCGCGCGGCCAAAGCCTCGCGCTGCCGATCCGGGCGCATCCCCTCCAATACATGTAAGTCGGCGCCGAGGCTCAACGCCTCTACCGCGCCATAAAGTGAGAGCGATTGCACAAGCCGCCCCAAAACGGCCACGCGCAGCCCCGGCCCAATGCCAAGTAGCCGCGCATTTACCGCAAAACTGGCTTGCCATGACGGGGCATCGCGCCAAATCCGCCGGGGCGTGCCAGTACTGCCAGAGGTGAGGGTTTCAAAACCAGACGCCGGGGCAGGGGCGTCCACCGCGCCAATCCGAAACGGGGCCGCGCCAAAAGCTGCAGACAGCGCCTCGGGAACAGGCCGGTCAGGCTGCACGCCAAACAGCGGCGCGGGCCGCAAAACGGTGGCCGCATCCGGCCCAAAAAGCCGCGCCTCGGAATGCCAGCGAAACCCGCCCATCCGACTCTCCCCAAAAGGCGTTCAAAACCGCCTCAGGCTTCATCTTTGCAAGAATACTCCATCACAACATCTGACGCCGGGTCAGAGGTTGCACAAGCACTCACTCGCCGCGAATAACCTTGCGGAAGCCCTCGAACAGCGGTTCGTTGGCACAAAGGATTGCGCCTTTGACCAAAGGTTCATCGCCCTCGCGGATCGCTGAAACCATGCCGCCAGCTTCGCGCACCAGCACGATACCTGCCGCAATATCCCAAGGCTGCATACCGCGCGCCCAATAGCCGTCAAAACGGCCCGCCGCCACATAGGCCAGATTCAGCGCCGCCGAACCCCAGCAACGCACGCCTGCCGTAACCGGGGCAAGCCTTGCGATGTCTTGCAACGATGCCGGCAAGGTGCCTTTGCCGCCAAATGGAACAGAGGTCGCAAAAATGCTCTCAATCATCTGGCGCCGTCCCGAAACCCGCAACCGGCTTTCGTTCATCCAGGCGCCACCGCCCTTTTCGGCCCAGAACATCTCATCCTTGGCGGGGTCAAAAATTACCCCGGCAACAATCTCGCCCTTATGCTCCAAGCCGATGGAAATTGCCCAATGCGGCAAGCCATGCAAGAAGTTGGTGGTGCCATCCAGCGGGTCCACGATCCAGCGGCGCGTAGGGTCGGCGCCTTCGGTCTCGGCACTTTCTTCGCCCAGAAACCCGTAGGTCGGACGCCCGCCGAGCAACTCTGCCCGCAGCAGCTTTTCCGCCTCGCGGTCCGCCCGCGTCACAAAATCTCCCGGGCCCTTGCTCGAGACTTGCAGGTTTTCCACTTCGCGGAAATCCTTGACCAGCGCCCGCCCGACCTTGCGGGCTGCCTTCTTCATTAGGTTGAGGTTCGCGCTGCCTTGCATGCCGTGGCTCCATCCGTGTCCGGCCAAAGCCTATACGCGCGGGCGGCGCAGATGCCAAGGGGGCGTATGCCCGCCGGGCATGATGGGGCAAACTCCTGCAGGGGAAGAGGTGATTTATCAGGATTTTGGCGTTTTTGTCGTCAAAAGCCCCATCATGCCGGAAGCTTCCGGGCGCTACATTCAAGGCTCTCAATCACACAGGTAAAATAATTCCCGGCGCGTGATATTCGTCACCGGCCTGAAAGTTGCATCCGCGAAGCTCGGATCTGGATCCACGAACTGACGGAAAGCGTCGGATGGCTGCGATGAGCCCATAGCTGTCACAGATTGGGAGTGCTATCGCTTCCGCATGAAGAAATATGGTCGGGCAGGCCATGTTCAGACAGAAACCCACTGGATGAAGGCAGCACTCGTCCCGAACGGCTTGGCCAAGTGAACGCGCGCGCGCAACCCTTTCAACCCGCTATCAAGCCCGCGACAGCACAGAAAGGGGCCGCAGTTTTGCCAGCCCCTGGGTGATAAATCCGGCCATCACTGCTTTGATCAGATCGCCCGGAATAAAGGTCCCCACCAGCAGCGCGGCCGCAGGCCAGCTCTTGCCCAGAACCAAGGCCATGCCCGTGATCCCGAAAAGATAGAGCACCAAAACCCCGCCGATCAACGCGCCCGCAAAGCTTGCGATCCCGATGCCTGCGCGCCATTTTTCAACGATAAACCCGGCCACAAAAGCCGCCACCGGAAAGCCGATGATAAAGCCGACCGAAGGCCCTGCAAACACCCCCAGCCCGCCGCGCCCACCGCTTAGCAACGGTAGCCCGAGTGCCACCAACCCCACGAAAAGCAACGCTGCCAGAAACCCACGCCGCGCCCCCAAAACCGTGCCGCTGAGCATCACCCCCAAAGACTGCGCCGTGATCGGCACCCCTGTGGCCAAAGTGATCTGCGGCACCAAGCCCAGCACGGCGATCAACGCAGCAAAGAGGGCGATATAGGCGACGTTCTTTTCCATCTGTTCTTTCCTTGTTCCGTCCCTAAAGCCCACCGCGTGCCCGGATTGCCTCGGCCACATGCTCGGCCTCGTCCAGCGCCATCAAACTGATCGGCAAAACGACCCGCCAGTTCACCCGGCGGGCCGATCGCGCGCGCCATGCCTGCATCAACTGGCCCGCCTTGTCCATCAAAACCGGCGTGAATCGGATCACCAAAGCGACCGCCACCGCCAGCACCCGCGGCGAAAGGCCAAGCCGGGCCAAAGGCTGCGCCAACCGCTCCATCACCCCGATCATATCATCCAGCCGGGTCGTCATCGTCACCAGATTTGCCAGCGCCACCGCTGTCAGCAACCGCCCCATGA
The DNA here is from genome assembly GCA_937910975.1 of uncultured Pseudorhodobacter sp. Classification (GTDB taxonomy): domain Bacteria; phylum Pseudomonadota; class Alphaproteobacteria; order Rhodobacterales; family Rhodobacteraceae; genus Pseudorhodobacter. The sequence continues at coordinate 3,038 of CALEMZ010000493.1, forward strand.
TCAGCGCCCCCGCCGCAATCTCCCCGGTCCAACCATGCCAGAGCAGAATGATCAGCACGAAAGGCCAGAGCGGGCGCAAAAGCCGCAACCCATGGCGTGCGAATTCGGTCCCGAAAGCCGTGTAAACCCCGGCCACAAAAAGTGCCGCCCCCCCGATCCCCCACATGCTTTGTGTCAGCATCAGCCCAAAGGTCGCCAGCGCCAGCCCCGCCAGCTTTGGCCCGGCAGCGATTGTGTGCAGCCGCGTTTCAATGGGTGAGGTCAGTGTCAGCATCCGCAGCCCCCAGCCGGTCCATCTCTGCGCGGAAGGCAGCCACAGTGGCCTCCACTGGCCCATCCGCCCGTACCCGCCCGGCTTCCAGCCAGATTACCCGGTCATAGCCCTGCAACGCTGCCGGATCATGGGTGATCGTGATCACCTGTTGCGTCAGCGCGGCCAGGCTCCGGCTCAGCCGGGTCTGGGTCGGCAGGTCCAGCCCGGCGAATGGTTCATCCAACAGAATCGTATTCGGCCCCATGGCCAGCACCGACAGCAGGCACAGTAAATGCCGCTGCCCCTGTGATAGCGCAGTCACCGGCTCCTTCTCCCAATGGGCGCGGCCATGCGCGGCCAACACGGCACGCACCTGACTGTCTGCTTCTGCCTTGTCTAAACCTTGCTGGCGCAGTCCAAAGGCCATCTCTTCGCCCACGGTGGGGAAGATGATCTGATGATCAGGATTTTGAAACAAAATGCCGAGTTGGCGCAACATGGCCTTGCGATCCTTTGCCGGGTCCAGCCCCGCCACGCGCACTTGGCCCGCCGTTGGTGAAATCAGGCCAGATACCAACCGTAGAAACGTAGATTTGCCAGAGCCATTGCGCCCAATGACCCCGATCCGCTGCTCGGTCAGCGAAAGCGTCAGGTCCGATAATATCGTACGGCCTGCGATCGCATAGCCCGCCTGCTCTAACGAGATTCCTGCAAAAGGCGGAGAAGGGGGCTGCGACATGGGGGCATTGCCTCGGCTTGATTGCGCGCCTTCTAGCGAAAGCGCGGCCCGGTGCCAAGCCTGCCCTACATTTCACCTTTGTAGAAAGTACTCTCAGGGGGGCATCGCCGAACGGCAAGGGGCGCGCGTGAGCGCCCCTTGCCATGCGTTTAACCTTGCCGCGCAGCCGCGACAGAGGCTTCCAGAATATCCATCGCCTCTGCAAAATGGTCATCGGGAATGGTGATCGGCGCAAGGAAGCGGATCACATTGCCGTAAACCCCGCAGGTCAGCAGGATCAACCCGCGCTTTAGCGCCTCCATCCGGACCCGGTTGGTAAAGCCCGCGTCGGGCTCTTTGGTCTTGGCATCGGCCAGTTCCATCGCCACCATAAAGCCGGGGCCACGGATATCCACGATTTCCGGCGTGGTGGAGCGGATTGCCTCCAACCGTTGCTTCAGGCGGCTGCCCAGCACATTGGCGCGGGCGCAGAGGTCTTCTTCCTCGATCACATCCATCACGGCATGGGCCGCCGCGATGCCAAGCGGGTTGCCGCCATAGGTGCCGCCCAAACCGCCGGGATTGGCGGCATCCATCAGCTCTGCCCTGCCTGTCACGGCGGCCAGTGGCAGGCCACCAGCAAGGCCCTTGGCCATCGTGGTCAGATCGGCGGCCACGTCATAGCCGTGCATAGCAAAAAGATTGCCGGTGCGGGCAAAGCCGGTTTGCACCTCATCCGCGATCATGACGATTCCATGCTCATCACAAAGCTTGCGGATCGCGCGCATCAGATCGGCGGGCGCAGGATAGAAGCCGCCCTCACCTTGAACGGGTTCAAAGATGATAGCTGCCACGCGTGCCGGGTCCAGATCCGCCTTGAAAAGCTTGTTCAGCCCGGCCATGGCATCGGCGGTCGAAATATTGTGAATCTCTTGTGGGAAGGGAACGTGGAAAACGTCGGGCATCATCGCACCGAAGCCTTTCTTGTAAGGCTCCACCTTGCCCGTCAGCGACATGCCCATGAATGTGCGACCATGAAAGCCCCCACCAAAAGCGATAACGGCATTGCGCCCCGTGGCAATACGCGCAATTTTTATTGCGTTTTCACAGGCTTCGGCCCCGGTCGTCACGAAAATCGTCTTTTTGGCAAAGTCGCCCGGAACGGCGGCGTTCAGGCGCTCGGCCAAACGGATATAGGGTTCATAGGGCAATACCTGATGGCAGGTGTGGGTGAAGCGCCCCAACTGCTCGGTTACGGCGGCCATAACGCGCGGATGGCAATGACCGGTGTTGACGACCGCGATACCTGCGGCAAAGTCGATATAGCGGTTGCCTTCGATATCCCAGACTTCCGCGTTCAAGGCACGCTCGGCATAGATTTGCGTCATCATCCCGACGCCACGAGAGATCGCCTCATCCCGGCGTTTGGCCACTTCTGAATTCAACATCATCTTACCCCGATTTCATTTCGCGGAGATTTGACCTTTTTTCAGGCACAGCTTCAACTGGTCATTGCATTGGCGCGCGTGTGATTGAGCAAGATTTCAGGGCAAGTTTGCGGTAACAGAGAATTATTTCGCAATATTTTGGGGAAATGCCGCAGAAATATAGGCAGATCATCTGGTTTGGGCTCAATATTCGTAGAATATTCGAGGTTGCCAGAAGCCTTATTCGCTATCGCCGGCCGCTTTCATCAAACGATCCGCTTTTTTGCGTACCAAGACGCTGCGCAGGTCATGCATGGCCAAAAGCAGCGTATCCGTAACATGTTCCAATTGCTCATCTGTGGCACGGGTTTGCGCCCATTGCGTCGTCAGGTTCATATGATCAACGGCGCGCAGAATGTCATCGACCTCGCGCTCTGCCAATTGATG
>CALEMZ010000494.1 GCA_937910975.1 uncultured Pseudorhodobacter sp.
GGCTTTATTCTTTTACCCCTCCAATAGGGACAATAAGGGTGGAGCCTGCATCGCAATCTGCGTAAATGGACCTCAAGAGATCACCATGAGGCGTGGACGGACATGGCGAAAGATATAATTGCAAGGTGTGAGGCCAAGGGCCTGCGCATGACAGACCAGCGCCGTGTGGTTGCCCGCGTGATCGGGGCCGCCGAAGACCACCCCGATGTGGAGGAGCTTTACACCCGCGCCTCCGCCATTGATCCGCGCATCTCCATCGCCACCGTCTACCGCAGCGTGAAGCTGTTTGAGGAGGCGGGGATTTTGGAACGGTTGGAATTTGGTGATGGCCGCGCGCGCTATGAAGATGCCGAGCGCGACCACCACGACCACCTGATCGATATGAATTCCGGCGAGGTCATCGAATTCGTCGACCCCGAGATTGAAGAGCTGCAAGAGCGCATCGCCGCGCGTCTGGGCTACCGCCTCAAGGGCCACCGGCTGGAGCTCTACGGCGTTCCGGTAAAAAAGCCCGGCAAGTGAGCTCAACCGACAACTCGCGCGGCAGCCTGCTGATGCTTGGCGCCATGGCGGCCTTTGCGTTTGAGGATGTGTTTCTCAAACGCGCCGCCACCGCCATCCATCCCGGTCAGGTCATCGCCATGGTAGGGCTAGTGGGCGCGCTGTGTTTCTGGGTCGTGGCGGCAAGCCAGCGCCAGCCCATCCTGACACGCCGCGCCTTCTCACCCGCCGCCCTGATCCGCGCGCTGTCCGAAGCGGGGGCGAGTATGCTCTACATCACAGCCCTCCCCCTCATCCCCCTGTCAATGAGTGCGGCCCTGCTGCAAGCCTCGCCGCTCGTTGTCACCATGGGGGCAGCACTCGTGCTGCGTGAACCCGTGGGCTGGCGGCGCTGGTCGGCGATCTGCGCGGGTTTTCTGGGCGTTCTCATCATCTTGCGCCCCGGCACCGAGGGGTTTCAGGCCGCGGGCCTTCTTATCGTGGCCGCCGTGTTCATCCTCGCCGCGCGCGATCTGGCCACCCGCGTCATGCCCGCCGATATCGGTACGTTCCAGCTTACAACATGGGCCTATCTCGCACTCATCCCCGCAGGCCTCGCCCTGATGGCAATCGATCAAACCGCCCCCATTCCGATTGACCCTGCGCTTTGGGGCGACCTGACGGGTGCCTTGCTCACCGGGCTGGTCGGCTATTGGGCCGTCACCGCCGCCATGCGCGCGGGCGATGTCTCCTTCGTCGCCCCCTTCCGCTATGCTCGCCTCGTCTTTGCCCTGATCCTCGCC
>CALEMZ010000495.1 GCA_937910975.1 uncultured Pseudorhodobacter sp.
GACCCCCAATCGAAATCCGTGACCTCTAGCGAAAAGGTGCCATCCCGCTTTTGAACGGCATCCAGAACCTGAAGCCCCGCCGCGATAACCTCTGGTCCAATCCCATCCGCCCCGATTGCCGCGATCTTGTAGGTGGTCATGCGTTGTTCGCCTTTCGTTGTGGGTCAGACTTAGAACACTGCGATATCTGGTTGCATGATTGCGCATCAAGCTTGGATTGATTATATAAACTCAGGATATAATCTAGATGGGGATAAATGAGGCCTGAATGGAACTATTGCAACTCAGGTGCTTTCTGGCTGTCGCGGACGAATTGCACTTCGGTCATGCTGCGCACCGGATGAATTTGCTGCCAGCGTCTTTAGGGCGCAATTTGAAAAATCTCGAAGAAAGCCTTGGCACGCGGCTTGTTCAGCGCACGACGCGCCATGTGTCATTGACCGAAAGTGGTCTGAGTTTTCTGGAAGATGCGCGCCAACTTGTGGCCAGGGCCGACGCGCTGAAAGAGAAGGCGCGCAATGCCCATCGCGAGCAATCTCACGTCCTCAGAGTTGGTGCTATTGATAGCGCCTCCATCGGTTTGCTGCCACAATTACTGAATTACTTCAGGCAATTGCATCCAGATATAGATGTGACGCTACATGAACAAAAAACCATCCGCCTATTGCCGCGCTTACTGTCGGGAAGGCTCGATCTGGTCTTTGTCCGTCAGCCAGAGCGGCGAGACCCCAAGCTGATCTTGAAGCCCTTGCTATGGGAGACGGCTGTGGTTGCCGTTCCGGAAGGGCATCCTCTGGGCGACCGGACGTCTGTCCAAGTGGCAGATCTGGTGAACGAACCATTGATTGTGCCGGATCGCCATTCCCGCCCTCATAGCCATGATCTTACGATCAAACTCTTGCTTGAGGCGGGCCTGACCGCCCAGATCGCCCAGATCGCCGAAGAAAAGCATACGATCGTCAATATGGTGAGTGCTGGCCTTGGTCTTGCCATTGTCCCACGCTGGTCGTCGCGACTGGCTATCCCGGGGGTGCGCTTTGTGCCGATTCAATCGGCTTCCGGTCTGGCAATCCGGCGGCTTAACCTTTCGGCGGCGTGGGTCAAAAATACGCGTGACCCTGCACGCGAGAAACTCTTGGCCTGTCTGGACGATAATTTGGATGAGATCGCTGCCAGCGCTTAGCTTTGTGGAGTGTCTGCCGGGCTGGAAGTTTTGCGAAACCTTGGGGCAAGCGAAGCGCCCGGGCCACTTTTATAATGAAAAACAGTATAGTCGTTCTCATATTATCGACCAGATCGTCAAACACCTACCGTTGTATAATAGAACTTACTATAAGAATCCACCCAGGCCGAATCGGGAGAATTCGGGAAGGGATAGAACATATCAACGAGGGGATCGAATATGTCAATTTTGAACAAATGTTTGGCTCTGGCCTTAGCGGCCGGGCTCGCAACGCCAGCTATGGCGCAGGATAATATCGTCATCGGCACTGGTAGCCAAGGCGGCACCTATTTCGTCTACGGCAGCGGCTTTGCGACGTTGATGGGGGAAGTGCTGGGGGTGAACGCCAGCGTCGAAATCACGGGCGGCCCAGTGCAGAACGTCACGATGGTACAAACCGGTGACCATGAAATGGGATTTGTCACCATGGGCCCGGCCTATGACGCCTATGTCGGCAAAAGCGAACTGATGCCGGGCGTGGATCACACCAACATCCGGGCGCTGTTCCCAATGTATCAAACACCACTTCAGGCAGCGGTGCTGGCAAGCTCCGGGATCACTGATTTTTCCCAGCTTGAAGGCAAGCGCGTTGGCGTTGGCCCTGCTGGTGGCACATCGGCCACTTACTGGGCGCGTTACTTCGCTGCCGCTGGCATGAATGTGACGGTCTCGAATGCCGGTGCCAATGACACCGCAAGCCAGTTGAAAGACGGCATGATCGACGCATTCCTCTTTGCCGCCGGTTTGCCGACGGGCGCCTATAGCCAGCTTGCTGTTGAGAATGATGTCGTATTTCTAAGCATGACCGAAGCGCAGCTTGCCAGCTTTGTTGGGGCGGAGCCTGCATTGGCACCGTTCACCGTTCCGGCAAATACTTATGAAGATCAACCGACTGACTTGCAGACGGTGTCTTTGTGGAACTTTGCGATTGCTGGCGTCGGCATGTCTGACGACACAGCCTATGGCATTGTTAAGCTGGCCATGGAAAACCCTGACCGGATGATGCAAAACCATGCGGCTGCCAAAGACACGCTGCCTGAAAACTATGTCTACAATACCTTCATGCCGTTCCATCCCGGGGCTGTTCGCTGGTTTGAAGAAAATGGTTTTACCATTTCGGACAAGCTTAAGTAGTCAAGGATAATTCCAGACTTTGGGGTGGGCGAGGCTTGGGTCTTGCCCGCCCCCTTTGTTCAGCGGAGGCACGGGGAAAATGGTTGCAACAGGAAATCATGGATCGAAAGAGGCCGAAGAGGGCCTATCGGTTTCGCTGATCGAGAAAGAGGCGTCAAAAGTCGATGCCGAGGTCGTGGTCGGAAATCAGCGTATTTTCGACGGATATCGTCATTGGGTTATCGCTGCGGGATGCGTGATCTACAGCGTCTTTCACCTGTTTGTAATGAACATCTATCCGCTGGAAACCTGGGCCTATCGTCTTAGTCATATCGGCGGCGGTTTGGTTCTGGGCTATCTGATTTTCGGGGCGTCAACCGTACGAGTAGACGGCCCAATGCCGCGCAGTGCCACCAACCTTGCTTTGTTGGCCGTGGCTGCTGCGGGTATCGGCTGGGGGCTGGTGGCGCTTTTGGCTATTTGGATAAACGGCACTTTGGGGGCGAACCCGGTGCCACCGAGCTGGGCAATGACAAGCTTTGGCATTCCACTTTTTGTCGGCTCTGTTGCTGCAGTCGCCCATAGCTGGCTGTTTCCGCATCAACGCAAGGACCGCTTCTCGGCGGCTGATATCCTTTTGGCTGTGGCCTCGGCCGTTGCGATTTTCTATGTGATCTTTTTTGCCCGCCAGTTGCAACTGCGCGCAGGCATGCCGATGGCACTGCCAAGCGATATGTGGGCGGCGATCACCGGTGTATTGCTGATTGTCGAGCTGACTCGCCGCCTTGCGGGGCTGGCGCTGGTCATCATTGCAGGTGTCTTTGTCGCCTACGCCTTTCTTGGTCCCTGGTTGCCCGGAATTCTTCAGCATCGCGGCTATGAGGCGAAACGATTTTTCACTTATATCTTCACAGATAACGGCATCCTTGGTGCGCCGATTGCGATTTCCTCAACCTATATCATCCTCTTTGTGATCTTTGCGGCTTTCTTACAAGCGACGCGCGTGGGCGAGTATTTTGTGAACGTTGCCTTTGCCGCTGCTGGCCACAAACGTGGTGGTCCGGCCAAGGTGGCCATCTTCGCAAGCGGCCTGATGGGGATGATCAACGGGACATCGGCTGGCAACGTGGTGGCCACCGGTTCGCTAACCATCCCGCTGATGAAGCGGGTGGGCTATAAACCCCAGACTGCGGCCGCGGTTGAGGCTGCGGCGTCTTCCGGTGGGCAGATCATGCCGCCGATCATGGGGGCTGGGGCCTTTATCATGGCCGAGATCACCGGCATCCCCTATCTGGATATCGTTTATGCCGCGATCATCCCGGCGATCATCTACTTCGTTTCGGTCTACTTCATGGTGGACCTGTCGGCGCAAAAGTTTGGGATGGTGGGGCTGCCTCGTGCAGACTTGCCCAAGCTGGGGGCCTTGCTGCGGCAGATATATCTGTTCACGCCGATTATCGTGCTGATCTACGCCTTGTTTTCGGGGTATTCGGTGATCCGCAGCGGTACGCTGGCGATGGTGACGGCTGCTGTGGTGTCTTGGCTGACGCCGCATAAGATGGGGCCACGACAGCTTTTGTTTGCGCTGGAAATGGGCGCGCGAATGACGCTGCAACTTGTCGCGGTTTGCGCCACGGCAGGGATTATCGTGGGGGTTATCGCGCTGACAGGGATTGGCTCGCGCTTTTCGGCGGTCTTGCTGGGTCTGGCCGACCAAAGCCAGATTCTGGCGCTCTTCTTTGCGATGTGTGTGTCGATCATCCTTGGTATGGGGATGCCCACGACCGCCGCATATGCGGTGGCCGCCAGTGTCATCGCACCTGGGATCATCAATCTGGGTGTGGAGCCGCTGACGGCCCACTTCTTCATCTTCTACTTTGCCGTGATGTCCGCGATTACGCCGCCTGTGGCGCTTGCTGCTTATGCGGGTGCGGCGCTGGCCGGGTCTGACCCGATGAAGACGAGTGTGGAGGCCTTCAAGATCGGGCTTGCAGCGTTCATCGTGCCTTACATGTTCTTCTACACCGATGCGATGCTCCTCAAAGGGCATTGGCTGGACATTTTGCATGTCGCTGTGACGGCGGTGCTTGGGGTCTATCTTCTATGCTGTGCGGTTCAGGGCTGGATGCTGGGACCTGTGCCAATCTGGTTGCGGGTTGTGCTGGCGGGGGCCGCTTTGTGCATGATCGCAGGCGGCTGGCTGACCGATGGCATAGGCCTTTTGGCTTGGGGTGCTGCATGGCTGGTGCAAAAGCGGATGATCAAGGTTCAGGACCTTGTGCGGGGCAGTGATTGATAGGGATGCCTATCGCTGCCGCGCCGGTATCGCTTAACGTCTAGATGGGGTGCAGCGGCATCCGGCAGTTGGCGTTCCCGCTGCCGGGTGCCGATTTTCTGTGTCTTGGGCTTGGACGACAATCATCTACACTCAAGGCCGCGTTTGCGGATTAGTATCGCGGCGTGGGGGCGCCCACGTCATTCTAACCAGAGCACTGAAGCCCGTCAGGCGTTTAACGCATCTGCAACCCATTCAACTATAGGACTTTTGTGGGGCTGAGGGAGTGGGCGAGGTGGTGTTAACCGTGAGAATCTGCGTTCCTGACCATTGCGGAACGGCGTTCAGGTGTTTTTGCTATGTGATGTAACGTTCGACAGCAAAATCGCGATCATCTCTTCGATTTTGTTCATAGGAACTCCGGAAATTCGGCGTTGTAGGCCCAAAAGAACAATCCCATGTACTGAGGAAAAAAGCGTGCGGGTCATCATTTCAATATCGTGGCGCGAATCGTCGGGGAAAAGCCGGGCGAGTGGGGCGGCGATCAGGGCAAAGAGTTTGCCGAGTTCGGCAAGATACCATTGCGGCACATCCATTTCGGTGGACATCTCCAGATCAAAAAGCGCGCACCAGAGGTTGGTGTTTTCAGCCGCAAAACGCAGATAGGCAAGCGACATGGTGATGAGCTCCTCCTGCGGCTTGCCTTGCGGGGCGGCAGCGACGGATGCGGCCACCACCTCGCCCAAGGTTTGAAACGTGCGGCCGTTGACGGCCATGACCAGCCCGTTGAGATCGGGGAAGACGTTATAAATGGCCCCTACCGCGCAATCGGCCTGTTTTGCCAGATCGCGGGCCTTGATGGCGGAGAGGCCTTCGGCACGGATGCGCGCCTCGGCAATGTCGATCAGCCGGGTGCGCAGATCTTCGCGGCGCAGTTCGGTTTTGCTGGGCATTTTGGGTGCGGCGTCGGGCATCGTCTGAACCTTGATTGAACGAGGTTCAGATTAGCCCAGACGCGATTGAATGGCCAGACGCGCGAATTGAAAATCAGGAGCTGGAGGGCGCGCCGCCTTCAAAGCGGTTGCCGTTGGTATAGTCGCAAGGGGCCTCCTGCATTTCCAGATGAAGGCCGGTGCCAGTGTAGGGATGGGCGCGGGCGAGGTCTTCGTCAAATTCGATGCCAAGGCCGGGGGCTTCGGGCGGAATGATATAGCCGTTTTCCCATTTGATTGAATGTTTGATGAGTTGGAGGTGGAAGGCGCCGCCGGTTTCGATGGTTTCAGCGATCAGAAGATTGGGGATGGAGGTGGCGAGGTGAATATTGGCGGCCCATTCGACGGGGCCTGCATAAAGATGGGGGGCCAATTCAGCGTTGAAGATTTCCGCCATGGCGGCGATTTTCTTGGCCTCCCAGATGCCGCCGACGCGGCCCAGTGCAGGTTGCAGGATTTTCACGCCGCCGTGGCGCAGGAGCGCGCCGAATTCGGCCTTTGTGGTCAGGCGCTCGCCGGTGGCCAACGGGATACGGACCTGTTTGGCCACTTCAGCGAACTCATGCAGGTTGTCTGGCGGGATCGGCTCTTCGTACCAAAGGGGTGAATAGGGCTCAATAGCCTGACCAAGGCGGATCGCGCCGGGGGTGCTAAACTGGCCATGGGTGCCAAAGAGCAGGTCGGCGCGGTCGCCCACGGCTGCGCGGATGGCTTTGCAAAAGGCGACGGAGCGGGTGATGTCGGACATCGCGGGGTGGTGGCCGCCGCGGATGGTATAGGGGCCGGCGGGGTCAAATTTTACCGCCGTAAAGCCCATGTCGACGAAGCGCAGGGCCGCCTCGGCCGCCATATCAGGAGAGATCCAGAATTCGGGGCTTTCCTGGCCGGGCGCGGGGTAGAGATAGGTGTAGGAGCGGATGCGGTCGTTCATCTTGCCGCCCAGAAGCGCCCAGACCGGGCGATTGCGGGCCTTGCCGAGGATATCCCAGCAGGCGATCTCCAGCCCAGAGAAGGCACCCATGACCGTAGGGTCTGGGCGTTGGGTGAAGCCCGAGGAATAGGCGCGGCGGTACATCAGCTCGATATTTTCGGGGTTTTCGCCTTCCATATGGCGGGCAAAGACATCTTCGATCACCGCTTGCATGGCCTTGGGGCCGACGGTGGAGGCATAGCATTCGCCGTAACCTGTTATGCCGCAGCGGGTGGTGAGTTTGGTGAAGATCCAATAGCGCCCGCCCCAGCCGGGCGCGGGGGGGGCGACGGTGAAGATTTCGAGCGATTGGAGGCGCATGGGCTGAGCTTTCGGGCTTTTGGTTGAGCGCCGGGGGGCTTCACGCCCCCCGGACCCCCCGTGGGATATTT
>CALEMZ010000496.1 GCA_937910975.1 uncultured Pseudorhodobacter sp.
AATATGCAGACGGCCCGCGCGCATTGCTTCAATCTGGGCGGCGTTGCTGCCAACCGGGAAAAACTGCACCTTCTTGCCCGTTTCCTTTTCCATATGGATCAGGAAATCAGACCAAGCGGTCGCATAAACCGCCGGATCTTCGACCGGGGTATAGGCAAAGATAAGCGTATCCGGGTCCACCAACTGCGAAGCATCTGTTGGGGTATCAGCGATCATATCGCCATCGGCATCCGTGTAGCGGCTATCAAGCGCGAATTCAGCCTGTGCGGCACTGGCCGCTAGCACGAGGGCTGCGGCGGAAAGAATAAGGTGTTTCATTAGGTCTCCTCCCTGAGATCTGTCGTGCACGGATTTGCCTGTGCGGAGCGTGTAATTGTTTTGCGACAGTTTTGTAACGAACCAGAGATTGTGCTATAAAGTATCTCCGCGTCAATATAAGCTTTGCCTTTCCGGCCAGAAAAGCGCTGGCAGCCGGTCATCCATCACGTTTTTCAATAAAATTCCGTGGCTTAGCGCGAAAAATAAAGCGCTGCGGGAACATAACCAGCCAAACGTGCGGCAGCACACCATTCGGTCTCGGCCCCATAGGCCCCCACAAGAATCGCCTGATCGTGTGCAAGCCGGCCCAAAGCCGCGCGCTGGCACTTGCGTTGTTCGGGGAAGGGGGCGAAGGAACGCGGGGCAAAAAAGCTGCGTCCAGCCCCACAAGTTCAAGCATGTCGGCAGGGCTTAGCGGCGCGGCTGCAAGCCCGATTCGATGCGCATCAATCGGTGCCAGTTTGCGCGCGAGTTCTGCCGCAACGGCCCTCTTTCTCATATGCAGTTCCAACGCATTTGAAGAAAACAGCACCGCCGCGACATCGCGTCCGGTGGTCGCGCGGATCCCGGCATAGGTGCGATAGTCCAACCCAAGCGCGCCAGCACGCTTCAAGCGCCCATGCAGAACCTAGATCGGCAAATGCGTGCGCCACGTGGCCCCCGGCTCCATCGTCGGGCCCTTGTTATGGCCGATCGTAGCGGGCTGCATCAGCCCTGCCCCCATTCTCGTAACCGCGCAACATAGCGCGCCATCGTATCGATCTCCAGATTGACCAAATCGCCCACCTGCACCGCGCCCCAAGTGGTCGCGGTCTGCGTGTGAGGAATAAAGTTGATCCCGAAATTGGTTCCCTCCACCTCATTGACCGTCAACGAAGTGCCATTCAGCGCCACCGAGCCCTTGGACGCAATAAACCCCGCCAAACTATGTGGCGCGCGAAAGGTGACGCGCGTGCTGTCGCCTTCGCGCCGCATCGCCACAACCTCGGCCAAACCATCAACATGGCCCGAAACGATATGCCCGCCCAACTCATCCCCGACCTTCAGCGCGCGCTCCAGATTCAACCGCCTACCCGGCACCCAGCCGCCAAGATTGGTCTTGCTGACAGTCTCGGCGCTTATCTGTACGTCAAACCAGTTTTGCGGCGCGTCACCCAAGGCAATCACAGTCAAGCACACGCCATCACAGGCAATCGAGGCCCCAATGTCGATGCCCGCGACATCATAGCGCGTGCCGATCCGGGCGCGCAGATCGCCCTTTTGTTCCACCTCCAACACAGTGCCGATGTCCGTGACAATGCCTGTAAACATGCCGATACCCCCTGTTTCGTATCAAGGCCTAGCCCTGTGGTGCGCCCCTTGCAAGGGTGCAACGAGACCTTACTTTCGCGCGCCTTTTTTGGCAAACCTAGAGAAATATTAAGCCCCCCCCTTTACCAAAGGCAGAAAATGCCGTGGATAGGTACAAAAGGCTCGTGATGCGCGTATCTGGTGAAAATCGTCGATTTCTATTCCTGCAAGGCCCGCATGGGCCTTTTTTCAGCCAGCTGGGGTATATGCTGACACAGGCGGGTGCGCAGGTCTGGCGCGTGGGCTTCAACCGGGGCGACCGTGCGTTTTGGCCTGAGACTGCAAATTACATCCCCTTCAAAGGCACTGCCGAAGATTGGCCCGCGGTATTTGCGGCCCTGATAGCGCGGATGCAAATCACTGATATCGTCCTTTACGGCGACACGCGCCCCATCCACGCCCATGCCGTACGCCTTCCCGGCAAGGCCGACGCCGTGGTCGTCTGGGGGCGCAGCCCCTATTCCAAACGCGGTGAGGCGGTAGCACATTTCCGTGGCGCAGACTTGGTGCGCGTGGAGGATGCCTTCTTGCGATCTGTGCGTCCGGGACGGGCGGGTGACCCGCCTCTTGGCCTGCTGATTGACCCGCTGGGGGTGCATTTTGATACCAGCCAGCCCTCGGCGCTTGAAACCCTGCTGATCACGCATCCCTTAGACGATCCGAACCTTTTAGATCGTGCAAACGTCGGAATTGCACGGTTGAAGGCATCAGATTTATCGAAATACAATATTCACGATCCTACGCTCCCCTGCCCCGCCCCCGGCTACGTCCTGCTGATTGATCAAACCCGTGGCGATGCGTCCCTGCGCTATGGCGGTGCTGGTGACGCGCCCTTTGCCAAGATGCTTGCTACCGCAATGGCAGAACATCCGGGCAAGCGGATTGTGGTGAAATCCCACCCGGAAACCAACCTGAAGCTGCGCGCCGGCCACTTTGGCCCAAGCGATGACTATGAATTGCTAACCGCCCCCGTCTCCCCTTGGCGGTTGCTGGCTGGGGCGGCAGCGGTTTACACCGTGTCGTCGCAACTGGGGTTTGAGGCGATCCTTGCAGGTCACCGGCCCCGCGTCTTTGGCCAACCCTTCTATGCGGGCTGGGGCCTGAGTGAGGATGAACACCCCATCCCCCGGCGCACGCGTCGCCTGACGGCAGTGCAGCTATTTGCGGCAGCGATGATTCTCGCCCCAGTTTGGTATGACCCCTGCCGCGATCGGCTGTGCAGCTTTGAAGAGGCCTTGGATCAGTTGGAGGCCGAAACTCGCGCCTTCCGCGAGGACCGGAACGGACATATAGCCCTAGGCATGCGCTTGTGGAAACGCGGGCGGCTTCAGGCGGTTTTCGGGCGTTACAAGCCGTTGCGCTTTATCGACAATCCGGCCAAGGCCTTGGCCAAGGCCGAGAAAACCGGGGCTGGCCTTTTGATCTGGGCCGGAAAAGAACCACCATCGCTTGCAAAACCCGGCGCTTTTGCGGGCCCAATCCGGCGGGTGGAAGATGGGTTCCTGCGCTCGCGCGGTTTGGGCGCCCAATTGGTCCCGCCACTAAGCCTCGTGACTGATGATCTGGGAATTTACTATGATCCCAGCCGGGAAAGCCGTTTGGAGCACTTGATGTGCGGGCAAATCCCACCGGGGGTCGATGCGCGGGTGCGCGCCCTGATCAAGGCAGTAGTTGCGGACCGCATCACGAAATACAATTTGTCTGGCGCAGGATTGCCTGAAATGGCGCAAGGCCACCGGATCTTGATCCCCGGTCAGGTCGAAGATGACGCCTCCATATTGTTGGGCGCAGGGTCTATTCGCAGCAATCTGGGTTTGATTGCGGCGACCCGAAAGGCGAAGCCCAAAGCAATTCTGATCTTCAAACCTCATCCTGATGTCGAGGCAGGCCTGCGCCCTGGCCGGGTTAACGAAGCCGAACTTGCAGGGTTGGTAGATCACATCGCCCCCAATGCCGATCCCGCCGCCTTGCTGGATGCCGTGGATGAGTTGTGGACCATGACCTCGCTGATGGGGTTTGAGGCACTTTTGCGTGGCAAACCTGTGACCTGCCTTGGCGCGCCTTTTTACGCAGGTTGGGGCCTGACACAGGATCTTGGCCCAATCCCCAACCGCCGTAAGCAGCTTGAGACGCAGACCAAACCCACGCTGGAGTCGTTGTCTTACGCGGCCCTCATTGCCTATCCGCGTTACTTCGACCCGGTAAGCCACCTGCCCTGCCCGCCCGAGGTGGCGCTAGAGCGCCTGCGCAGCGGCACCATACCCCGGCGGTCACTTGCAAACCGCCTGCTTGCCAAGGCCCAAGGGAGACTGGCCAGCCACGCCGCCTTGTGGCGCTAAGCCGCAAACAGCAACCTTAATAGATATAGCGAATCTGATCCGTCCAATACCGCTCCATCCGCTTGAGCGATTGATTGATGTCTTCCATGCCCTCGGCATTGATGATCCCGCGCTTTTCAAACCCTTCGGTGTGGCGCGAAAACAGATCATTAAGCGTGGTACGAATGCCGCGCCCCTTCTCCGTCAACCGCACCCGAACGGAGCGCCGGTCAATCTCAGACCTCTGGTGGTGCATATAGCCCAACTCCACCAGCTTTTTGATAGTTGTTATTTATCTCCTTATAGGAGAGGGTAGTTACAAGCACCCGAGGAAAAAACTCATGA
>CALEMZ010000497.1 GCA_937910975.1 uncultured Pseudorhodobacter sp.
AATTAAATGATTATGTCAGGTATCGTAGTTCCTTTCGCTGGCAATGCCGCGATGGCAATCTGGTGCTGGCGTCGAACATTGTTGTAGCGCACTTGCTATCGCGATTCACAATAAGCATATGAAATTACTTGCATTTTATCCGTCTCTGTTCATTCTGAGGATGGGGTGAGTTGCACGAGGGCCCATGCTATGAAAGCTGAAGATAAACCATCAACGTCACCCTTCGATCCTGCGGATTTGCTGGAGAACGGTGATGCGATCTTGGGGTATTTGACCGACGCCTTGGCCTGTGGTGACCCTGCTTTCATCGATGATGCTTTGGACGTGACAGTCCGTGCGGCAAAACGGCTGGGCACGATTTCAGCGACGAATTTGCCCCCCTCTGATTATGAAGCCTTTTTCGCCGGGTTGGGCGCAGGTGCTGAATTGGGTGAGCAGTTGCAGAGTGCTCTTGCCAGGTTTCGATCCTGCATAGCCTCCGTCGCAACCAACGACACAGACCTGTTCAAAGAGCGAATGTGCCCGGCCTGCGGTGCGCAAATGCTGCGCGATGTTCGCGAGATGACCTTGGAACACCGAGGGCGGTCGGACATGATCGTGATGCCCGGGTGGTACTGCGATGAGTGTGGCGAAGGTGTGCATTCCGGTGACGACATGGTCGCGTCGGATGCTGCGCTGGCGCGATTAAAAGCCGAACTTCAAGAGGCCTTTTCGGATGAAGAGACAACCTTTAAGGCGCTCAACGCAGGACGGAATATCGATCGAAATAGGAAATAGGCGCATGCTGGGGAAAGCACGCCGCGGTGCTGGAACAATCCTTACAACAGTCTGCGCGCCGTACGGGAGTTCTATCTCAGCGGCGGAATTGGCGGAGCGGATCTCTGACCCTCGAAGCCTCGAACAATACGACGCATGTGTGTTTGCGTTTTTCTCAGACGTTTCCGAGCGCCTTCAGCGCGAGTTCATTCAGGAAATGGGCGTTGATCCACGAGCTGCGGCCAATGTCGCCTCAGGTTTTGCGAAGCTGGCCGGTTTTGACCTGCCTCTGGCAACACCCTTTCCGGAAACGCGGCACGCACCGAAAGATGAAGCCGATGTTTGAATTCGAGATTGTGATCATTTTTCCCGGTGGAAAGCCTGACGAGGCGGCGGTCTTGGACGCGTTGTTTGAAGCGGGCCTAGATGACACGATTGTTGGGCTCGGTCGGCCAGACAGGATCGCAGTCAGTTTCACACGAGATGGCTCAAACTTGGAGCAAGTCCTTACGGATGCAGTGGCGCAGATCATGGC
>CALEMZ010000498.1 GCA_937910975.1 uncultured Pseudorhodobacter sp.
GGGCGGCGGGATCGGCGAAGAAATCTTCGCAATGCTCGCCGCGAAACCATGTGATATCGCCGATCACGCCATCGGCAACCAGTTTGCGGGCCATCTGGCTGGCCGGTGTGCGGATGTAGTTGTAGCCAACCATGTTGACAGCACCGCTGGCCTTGGCCGCCGCCACCATCGCTTGGGCATCGGCGAGGCTGGCCCCCATCGGCTTTTCGCACAGCACGGGTTTGCCAAGCGCAAGGGCGGCCTCTGCAATCTCGCGGTGCAGATGCTGTGGCGTGGCAATGATGATCGCCTCGACCTTTGGGTCATGCACCAGCGCGCGCCAATCATCGGTGGCGCGGGCAAAGCCGTAAGCCGCGCGGTAGCTTTGCGCAGAGGCGGCGGTGCTGGTGCAGATCATCTCCAGCCGAGGCCGAAGCGTGGTGCCAAAGACAGCGCCTACGGCGGCCATGGCGACCGAATGGGCCTTCCCATATAGCCGCCGCCCAAGATGCCGATGCCGATCTGTGTCATGCGCGCCCCCTGCCCCGGTGAAATATACTTTGCAACCGGTTGCAAAATTTGTATCCATGGACGCGGGGTCGTGCAAGCAAGATTGCAGGGCCTACAGGGGGCCACGATGGATATTTCAGGCAACGACTTTGTAATCATCGGACGCGCCGGGATGGATTTCTACGCCGACCCACCCGGCACGCGAACCGAGGAGGCCTCGGGGTTTTCGGCCTGTCTGGGCGGGTCTTCGGCCAATATCGGCGTGGCAATCACGCGGCATGGCGGCCGTGCGACGCTGGTGACTTGCGTGTCGGATGATGCGATCGGGCGGTTTTGCCTGAACCAGTTGGACCATTACGGGGTTGATCGACGCCATGTGCGCAGCGTGGGCGGCGAGGCGCGCAATTCGCTGGCCGTGATCGAGACGCGGGCAGAGGATTGCCAATCAGTGATCTATCGCAACGGGGCGGCGGACTTTCAGATGTCTGTCGCGGATGTGGAAGCGGTGAATTACGCCGCCTATACCGCGCTGATCACTACGGGCACGGTGCTGGCGGCACAGCCTTCACGCGATGCGGCGTTTCGGGCATTTGAGCTGGCACGGGCGGCGGGCTTGCCGCTGATTTTCGATGTGGATTACCGGCCCTATAGCTGGGTTTCGGCGCAGGATGCGGCGGATACCTATTCGCGCGCGGGCAGCCTTTGCGATGTGATCATCGGCAACGATGTGGAGTTTGGCTTCATGGCCGGCGATTACGCACTCGGCTTGAGCAAGGCGCGCGAACTGGCGCGGCTTTCGGCCAAAATCGTCATCTATAAGATGGGCGAGGCCGGCGCGATAACGATCACCCCGGAGGAGGAATTTCGGACCGGAATCTACCCGGTTCAGGCGCTTAAACCCACCGGGGCGGGCGATAGTTTCATGGGCGGTTTCATTGCCGCATTGGCGGCGGGGCATGGTTTGCGGGACGCGGTTTTGCGCGGCTCGGCCTGCGCCTCTATTGTCGTGTCACGTGTGGGCTGCGCCCCTGCGATGCCCAGCCCGCAGGAATTGACTGATTTTCTGGCCAGCCACCCCGGCCCGACAACTCCATAAAGGGAAGCCCCATGCATATCGCCCCGTTTGACAACCAAAACAAACCCATCGTCGATATTGATGACCCGACCGTGCCGCTGAATTACTTCAACATCGTCAAGCTGAAGCGAGGCGAAAGCTTTGCGTATCAGGTGCCGGGATATGAGAGCTGCATCACCCCCGCCACCGGCTCGGTGGATGTGGAGGTGGAGGGGGTTTCCTTTGCTGCCCTTGGCCATCGCGGCGTGGATGTTTGGGATGGCGAGCCGGAGGGTTGTTATATTCCGGTCGGCGCGAAAGTGACGATCACCTGCGTATCAGATGCCACCGAAACCTTTATCGCGGGCGCGCGCTATGACAAGGTGCTGGAGCCGTTTGACGTGCGCGCGCCGGATCTGGATATGGTGCAATACGGCTCGGACGAAACCAAAACCCATCGTAAAATCAAGCACATCCTTGGCACGAAATACCATGGCAGGGTGGGCCGTCTGCTGGTGAGCGAGCTGTTTACCGTGGGCGCGGGCGGCTGGTCTGGCTTTCCATCCCACAAGCATGACACCGACCGGATGCCGCTGGAGACGCGGCATGATGAGACCTATAATTTCCGCTTTCGGCCCAACCACGGATCGGGCGTGCAGATGTTGCAGCGCGAGGATGGCAAGGCGGGGGATGCCTATCACATCGTCGATGGCTCGACCATTTGCCTCGACAATGGCTATCACCCCTGCTGCGTTTTGCCGGGCTATGAGATGTATTATTTCACCATCCTTGGCGGGCTGAGTCAGCGCAGTCTGGTGCAATATTTCCAGCCCTCCCATGCCTATCAGATCGAAACCATCCCCGGCATCAAAGACATGATCGCGAAGTTCAAATGACACGGGCGACGCTGGCAGAGGTGCTGCAACCGGCATTGGCGGGGCGATATGCCGTCGCGGGTCTGGTCACGCTTGGCTGGGAGGATATGCGCGCCTTTGTGGCGGCCGCCGAGGCCGAGGGCTGCCCGGTGATCTTGCAAGCCGGACCAAGCTGCCGGGCGCATACGCCTTTGCCCGTGCTGGGCGCGATGTTCCGGCATTTGGCGGAAGCGGCCAGCGTGCCGGTCGTGGCACATCTGGACCATGGCTATACGGCACAGGAATGCCGGGAGGCGATTGATAGCGGCTTTACCTCGGTGATGTTTGACGGCTCGCGGCTGCCTGTGGCGCAAAACATTGCCGAGACAGCGGCAATTGTGGCGATGGCCCATGCGGCAGGGGTGTCGTGCGAGGGCGAGATTGGCTTTGTCGGCTATACCGATGGCGAAACCTCGGCCGGGACAGTCCCTGCGGAGGCCGCGCGGTTTGCGGCTGAAACCGGGATTGATGCGATGGCGATTTCCTGCGGCAACGTGCATTTGCAACAAAACCATGAGGGCGGGCTGGACGAGGCCCGTATCCGCGCGATTGAGGCGCTGACGGGGGTGCCTTTGGTCATTCACGGCGGCTCTGGTGTGCCTGTGGCGCAACGGAGGGCGCTGGCGCTTGGCTCCAACATCTGCAAGTTCAACATCGGCACCGAGTTGCGCATGGCCTTTGGTGCCGCACTGCGCGCGGCGGTAGGCAGCGACCCCGCCCGCTTTGACCGCGTGGCGATATTGCGCGAAACGCATGACCCGATGGTTGCGGCCGCGCGGTCCGTGTTGCGCGCGCTGAAGCCCGTTTAGCGCGCCTTCCACGCGGCAAGGATATAGGCGGCGGTCATCAGGTCCAGATGTGCGCCGCCGCCGTTTTTGGCGATGGTGATTTCATCATCGGAGCGACGGGCAAAGCTGCCCTTGGCCAGATCATAGTAATCCGCCACGATATCGCCTTCGGAGATTGCACCCGAGGCAATAGGTTTCATCAATTCGCCAATATGATGCACGGTCGTGGCGCGAGCATCGACGAAAAGCCGCGCGCGCGTCATGGCCTCATCATCCACCTCGCGCATATCGGGCTTGTAAGCACCGATCAGGTCAAGATGCTGGCCGGGTTGCAGCCAAGCGCCCATCACCAAAGGCTCCTTGGACATGGTGGCGGTACAGATGATATCGGCCTCGCGCACCGCTGCCTCAAGGTCCGGGGCGGCGGTAACGCTTGCATGTGCATCGGCAAAGGCTGCGGCGGAAACCGGGTTGCGGCTCCACACGCTAAACTCCGCATCTTCAAAGGCGCTGGAATAGGCCTGCACCATCGAGGACGCGACCGTGCCAGCCCCTATGAGCAAAATCTTGCGGCTGTCAGCGCGGGCGAGCTTTTTGGCAGCAAGCAGGCTGTCACCCGCCGTTTTCCATTTGGTGACGAGGTGAAAATCCACCAGCGCCTCAAGCACCCCGGTTTGATTGGCAAAAAGCGTGACGGCACCGTTGACAGAAGGCAGGCCATGCGCGCCATTGCCCGGAAAGATGGTGGCGCATTTAACAAGCTGGCCCAAACCATCAATCCACGCCGCGCGATTGAGCAGCGTGTCAGTGCCGCGGTAGAGCAGGCTATCGGCAACTTCGGCGCGTGGCAGGCGGTGCCCAGCCTCCAACGCGTCGGTCAGGCTGTGCCAGTTCAGCAGCTTTTCCGCTTCGGCGGGAACGATTTCAATGGTCATGGCATGGCCTCCGTTTGGGTAAGTAGCCCGGCTTGGTGCAGCCGCGTGGCCCAGTCTTCGGGGCCGGTGAACAGGTGGGTTTGCCAGCCGCGCGCGGCGGCGGCATCGATGTTTTCGGCGCGGTCATCGGCAAAGAGCAGGGCTTGGGGCGCGATGCCGCAATCGGCCTCCACCATGGCATAGATTGCGGGCGCGGGTTTGGTAATGCGCATCCGGCCTGAGACATAGGCGCGGTCAAACTCCCCCAGAAAATCATATTGGGTTTGGGCATAGGCAAAGGCATCATCGCCGAAATTCGTGAGTGCAAAAACCGGGATGCCCTTGGCGCGCAGGCGGCGCAGCAGGGTGATGGAATGTTCGATCCGGGGCGAGGCGAGGCCGATCCAATGGTCATACCACCAGCGGATTTCAGTCGCCCATTCGGGGTGCTGATCGGCGGTATCATAGATCGTTTCGCGAAAGAGGCCGCCCGCATCCACCCGTTCATTCATGCTGTGCAAATCCACGGCGGCAAAAAGCGCACGGCGGCGCGCCTCACCAATCCGGGCGTCGTAATAGCGCTCCGGCTGCCATTCGATCAGCACATTGCCGATGTCAAAGATCACCGCCTCAGGGGTTTGCATCTCAGTCTTTCGTATTAAGCCCGCCAACGGCCGAGGATCGCAGGTTTCCGGGCGCGCTGGCAAGGGGGGGATCAACCGGGTTGACGCGGGTTTCGCGCCACACCACATAAAGCCCCGCCCCGCAGATCAGCGCGATACCAAGCCATGCCACCGGGTCCGGCCATTCGCCAAAAACCACAAGACCAAAAAGAATGGCCAGCGGCATTGAAATATACTCAAACGGGGCTACGACCGCCGCCTCGCAGGACCGGTACGCATGGGTGATCAACAGCGCGCCCATGACCGAGGAAACCCCAATAAGAACGAGGATGGGCCAATCGCCCATTTCGGGCCAGACCCAGACGCGCGTGAGGAAAGCGAGCGAGAGATTCGTCTCGGTCGCAAAAGCCCCGCCCCCCAGTACCAGCCCGCTAAGGATGCAGACCACGATAAAGGTTAGCTGCACATATAGCGTCAAGGTGACGGAGCTTTCAGTGCTGCCCATGCGGCGGGTCAGCATATGCAGCATCGCATAGCAAAAGGCCGCAAACAGCGGCAACAGCATCGCGGGGTGAAATATCCCCATCCCCGGCCGCAGCATAATGATAACGCCAAGCAGCCCCATGCCCACCGCCGCCCACCGCCGCGGCCCCACCTTTTCCCCGAGCATTGGTACCGAAAGGGCGGTGATCAGCAAGGGCGCTACGAAAAACAACGCCACCGCATCGGCAATCGGCAGTGCCGCCAGTGCCAGAAAGAAGCAAAGATTGGCGGTGACAACAAAGCCGCCCCGCACCAAATGCATGCCCAGCCGCCGGGTACGAAACGCGGCCAGCCCCCCGCGTGAGGGCAGCACAATCGCCATCATCACGCTCAACCCGATCAGCGAACGGATCAGCACGATCTCATGCAAAGCATAGCCACCGCTTAGAAATTTGATCGCGGTGTCATTGATGGAGAAAAAACATGACGCCCCCAAAGCTGAGGCAATGCCCAGCAACAAGATGCGGCGGTCGTTTGCAGTGGTGTCGATGGTGTTGCTCATATAATCAACAAGCATAGCCCGTGTTGCGCGGTCTGTTCTCCAAGCGACATCACAGCGCTTTTGCCGCACGCGTAACCCGCTCCAGTGCCTCCAGAAAGCGGGACCGATCCGCCTTGGAGAAAGGCCGCCCACCACCTTGGCGAAACGGGTCCGCGCTGCGCAGATCGGCCATCAGATCGCGGGTCGCGAGAACCTGGCCGATATTGCGATCATGCAACTCCTCGCCATTGTGCTTAAGCACCTTCGCCCCCGCCGCCACGCATTTGGCGGCCAGCGGAATATCACCTGTTACCACTACATCGCCCAAGGTGGCGCGCTCAGCAATCCACATATCCGCCACATCCGGGCCATCGGCCACAAAGACGCTTTCCACCAACGGATTGGCCGAGGGTCGGATACCGCCATTGGACACCAGAACCATCCGCACACCATGGCGGGTGGCCACTTTCTCCGCCTCGGCCTTCACCGGACAGGCATCGGCATCGATGTAGATCACCGTCATGCCGCGGCCTTAAGCATAAAGCGCCTCGGCATGGAAAGCGATGTGATCTTCCATGAAGGTGGAAACGAAGAAATAGCTGTGGTCATAGCCCTTCTGCATACGGAAAGCCGCGTTTTGCCGCCCAGTCACCATCGCCTCGGCCAAGGCTTCGGGTTTAAGCAGGTCCAAATACTGGTCCGACGAGCCTTGATCGATCAGGATCGGCCCATCAAAGCCGCGCTTCTTCATCAAAAGCGTTGCATCATGCGCGGCCCACTTGCTCTCATCCGCCCCGAGATAGGCGGTAAACTGTTTGCGGCCCCAATCGCTGACCGTGGGGTTGGCAATCGGCGCAAAGGCGGAAACGGAGCGGAAGCGCCCCGGAAATGACATCGCAATCGTCAGCGCGCCATGCCCGCCCATGGAGTGCCCGGTGATCGCCTGACGTCCCTCATCCAGCGGATAGGCGCTGAACAACAAATGCGGTAACTCTTCGGTCAGATAATTCCACATCTGGAAGTTCTTGGCCCAAGGGGCTTCGGTCGCATTCACATAAAACCCGGCCCCCTGCCCCAGATCATAGGCTGCATCATCGGCCACGCCTTCGCCGCGCGGGCTGGTATCGGGGAAAATCAGCGCCACGCCGCGCTCCGCTGCCCACCCCTGCGCGCCAGCTTTCGCCATCGCATTTTCGTGCGTGCAGGTCAGCCCCGACAGATACCAGATCACTGGCACCGGCTCATGCTCTGCCTCTTCGGGCAGGAACAGGCCAAAGGTCATGTCGCAGCCGCAAATCTCGGAGGCATGGCTGTAAACGCCCTGAACCCCACCAAAAGCCCTATTTTCCGAAATCGTCTTCATCAATCACTCCCTCAGCCCATCACAAGGGCCATAACAATCGTCACTGTCGCGATGCTGACCGCGGTTGATATCAGGATCGAGGCGGAAACCCGCTGCGGCGCGACCCCGAAATGCTGCGCCAGAATGTAGACATTGCCCGCCACAGGCAAGGAGGCGGCCGCAATCATCACACCCGCTGGGCCGGGCTCCACCTTGAAAATGACAAGCGCAGCAATGGCCACCGCCGCCGGATGCAATACCAGCTTGCAAAACGAAAGCCAGCCCGCCACAGCCACCCGCTCCGCCGATTTGCTTGCTAGTGACGCGCCAATGGCAAAAAGCGCACCGGGCGTCGCCGCCCCACCCAGAAGTGCCAGAAAATCATTTATCGGTGCAGGCACAGCATAACCGGTGGAGGACCAGGCAAGCCCCAGCGCCATCGACACGATCATCGGGTTTTTCAGCAAGCCAAGGCCGAGCGCCTTGGCAACCCCAAGGCTCATCCGCCCCTGCCGCACCCCGGTAATGATCAGCGTGATAATCGTGGAAAACACAATTAGATCAATCGCAAGCACCATAAGCACCGGCCCCGCCGCCTGCGGGCCCATCAACACCACCAGCATTGGTACGCCCAAAAATCCGGTATTGCCGATCACCGCGCACTGCGCCTCTATCGCGGCTTCCTCAGTCGAAACCCCACGCCAAAACGCCACACCCATAGCAATGGCGTAAACCACTCCGCAGCCCCACAGATAGGCCATCACAAAGCGCCCATCCCATATCTCGGCCAGAGATAGGTTCGCCGCAAAGCGAAACAGCATCGCCGAGAGCGCGAAGTAAAACACGAATTTCGTCAGCCAGCCCGTCGCCTCCGGCGTGAAAAACCGCATCCGTGCAGCCCAGTAGCCCAAGCCGATCAGTGCAAAGAATGGCAGAGTCTTGAAGAGGATGGGCAGCATCGAAACGGTCTTCCGTAATGGGCTGAAACGTTGTTTTCACGCCCCGACGTCAGATGCAAGCCAACGGCGCGGAAGGGCGCAACATTTGCATCCCCCCTATATTCTCTTTGGGGAAAATATCCTCAGGGGGTGAATTTGCCCCAAGGCAAAGAGGGGGCAGAATGCCCCCTGCCCGGTTCAGGTCACGGCAAACGCAGCCAATCCGGCGCAAACTCCACCCGGTCACAATCGGCAAAGTGCGCAAGCCGGTCCAAACCCGCCTCCAGCCGCGCCACCCGGCCCTGTCCCATCCGAACACCCGGCTCCGGCCAAAAGGCCCGCACCCGCAAGGCACTGTCATCGCGAAAGGCTTTGGTATCGATGCGGCCGATGATCTGCTCGCCCTCCAACACCGGAAACACATAATAGCCGTATCGGCGTTTGGCCTCGGGGACGAAGACCTCTATCCGGTAGGAAAATCCGAACAAACGCTCGGCGCGGGCGCGATCACGCAAGGCGGGGTCAAAGGGCGAAAGAATGCGGACACGGGCGGGGGCGGGCGGCAAAGACGCAGCCTCGGCCAAGACATCGGGGCGGGCGAAGGTGCGGCGCAGGCTGCCATCGGCAGCTTCAATATCGATTTCGGCGATCCGGCCCTCGCGCGCAGCCCCGACACACCAATCGCGGGCGGCGGCGGGGGGGATTGCGGCCCAAAAGGCGGCAAGCTCGCCCGCAGTGGCAAAGCCCAGCCGATCAAGGGCCGAGGTGCAGGCCCAGTCGATATGCGCCGCTGCATCGGTTTGGGCATCGCAATGTGGGGCCGGGATCACCCGCTCGGTCAGGTCATAGACCTTCTGGAAATTCTCGCGCCGGGTGATTGATAGCACCCCTGTCCGCCACAGCCATTCCAGCGCAGTCTTGGAGGGGTGCCAATCCCACCAGCCGCCCTTGCCCCGCGCCTCCCCCTGCCCGACATCGGAACAGGTCACGGGGCCATCGTCGCGGATGCGGGTCAGGATCGTGTCGAACTGATCCTCATAGCCGTCACGGAACCAGCGCTGCCAGCCCAGCCGCAGCCGTTCGGCATCGCGGTTGAAGCGGTGCTGCCAATGCGGAAACAGATGCACGGGCACGATGGAGGCGTCATGCGTCCAATGCTCAAACAGCGCGCGGTCGCGCTCCAGCAAGTGCTTGAGCGCCTCGGGCCGGTAGGACTGCCGCCGGGAAAACAAGATCAGATCATGGGCGCGGGCGACGGTCCGAATACTATCAATCTGAACGAAGCCGATCCGCTCGATCAGGCCCGAAAGATCCGCCCCTTTGCCCGGCCCGGTGGGCGCATCGCCCAGCGCATGGCGATGCAAAAACAGACGGCGGGCGGCGGGGTTGGAAAGGGCTGGCACTGACATGACCGGAAGCTAGCAGGCCAGAATGGCGCGCGATAGGGGGCAGAGGCCGCAACCCCAAAAGCATCCCGCAGAGCCGGGTGCGGCCTTGGCAATCGCGCGTCAAATCAATCCTTGGCGCGTTCCACATAGGAATTGTCATCGGTATTGATCACAATACGCGTGCCTACCCCGATATGCGGCGGCACCATCACACGGATCTGCTCATCACAGGTCGCTGGCTTGTAGGAAGACGATGCCGTCTGCCCCTTCACCACCGGCTCCGTTTCCGTCACCTCAACCACCAGCTTTTGCGGCAGTTCAATGGCAATGCAAACACCGTTGAAAGTTTTCAGGTGCACTTCCAACCCGTCTTTCAAGAACACCTTGGTATCGCCGATAATATCCTCGGTCACGGCGATCTGGTCATAGGTTTCGGGCTCCATGAAATGGTACCCCTCACCATCGGCGTAAAGAAAGTTGTGCTTGCGCTCATCGACATGGGCACGCTCCACCTGCTCGGTCGTGCGCCAGCGCTCCGTTGTCTTTACCCCATCCAAAATGCCACGCATGTTGACCGAGGTGGTCGGCGTGCCCTTGCCGGGGTGGAAGTTTTCGGCAGTAAGGACAACATAAAGCTTGCCGTTCATCTCAACGACATTGCCCTTACGAAGCGAGGAGGCGATGACTTTCACACGAATTTCCTTGTGGTTGGTGCGCTGCGCGCCTAATGCGCGGGCCGTTGGCTGCAAGCCTCTATCCCATCTTGGCCGAAATCTCCAGATCAAAGGCGCAAAACATGGCTGATCCGAAAAACTGGTGGCATCCCGCGCGGCACGAAGGCCGCCGCCCTGCACTTTTGGCCCGCAACCGCATTCAAGCCGCCCTGCGCGGCTGGCTCGCCGCGCAGGATTTCACCGAGGTGGACCCCGCCGCCCTCGCCATCAGCCCCGGCAATGAGGCCCATCTCCACGCTTTCGCCACCTCTGCCATCGGCAATAACGGCCAGCCACGGCCCATGTACCTGCACACCTCGCCGGAATTTGCGATGAAAAAGCTGCTGGCCGCAGGCGAAGTCCGCATCGCGGCCTTCGCCCATGTCTGGCGCAACCGCGAACGTGGCGTCCTGCATTCGCCCGAATTCACCATGCTCGAATGGTACCGGGTCGGCGAAGATTACACCCAACTGATGGAGGATTGCGCCGCCTTCGCGTCCATCGCCACCAAAGCCGCCGGCAGCCACAAGCTCCACTACAAAACCCACGCATGTGATCCCGCACGGCCCTATGAGCGCCTCTCGGTCGCCGATGCCTTCACCCGTCATGCGGATATCGACTTGCTGGCCACCATCAACCCCACGGGGCAAACCGACAGGGCTGCGCTTGCCGCCCAGCTCACCGCGCAGAACATCCGCTTTGCGCCCGATGATACATGGTCCGACATGTTCTCGCGCGTGCTGGCCGAACGGATTGAGCCCCACCTTGGCCACGGCCAGATCACCATGCTGGATCGCTACCCGATCGCCGAGGCCGCCCTCGCGCGCCCCTGCCCGGATGATCCGCGCTGCGCCGAGCGGTTTGAAATGTACGCCTGCGGCGTGGAGCTTGCCAATGGTTTTGGCGAACTGACCAACGCGCCCGAACAACGCGCCCGTTTCATCGCCGAGATGGACGAGAAAGAGCGCATCTATGGCACCCGTTACCCGCTGGACGAAGATTTTCTCGCCGCGCTGGCGCAAATGCCCGCCGCCTCAGGAATCGCTTTGGGCTTTGACCGGCTGGTCATGCTCGCCACCGCCGCACCGCATATCGACGATGTGATCTGGGCGCCCGTGCCCTGAACCCTCAGTTTTTTGCGGCAAGAACCGTCAGAGGGCAATCGGCGCCCCCCCCCTCATGGCCATCGCCGCACACTGGTTCACCGTCATTGCCACACAATGCGTCGAATATGCCCTTCCCCCCGCCACGGCGCTGGGCTACCAATCAAAACATGAGATGGACGTTACCCAACACCCTCACCGTCCTGCGACTGCTCGCTGCTCCCGGCGTTGCGGTCATGTTTCTCTATTTCCAACGCCCATGGGCCGATTGGTTCGCCCTCGCCCTTTTTGTCTCCGCCGCGATCACCGACTACTTTGACGGCTACCTCGCCCGGCTCTGGAAACAGGAAAGCAAATTCGGCGCCATGTTGGACCCTATTGCTGACAAAGCCATGGTCATCATCGCCCTCATGGTCATCACCGGATATTCTGGCATGAACCCCTGGCTTATCCTGCCCACCACTGTGATTTTGTCGCGAGAGGTTTTCGTATCTGGCCTGCGCGAGTTTTTGGGGGCGAAGGCCGGGCTGCTTAAGGTCACCAAGCTGGCGAAATGGAAAACCACGGCGCAAATGGTTGCCATTGCGGTGCTTTTCCTCGGTACCGGGCTCGAGTATCTTCATCTGGAAACCTACCAACAGATGAATCCGGCAGATTATGACGCGCTGCTGCTGTCGGGCGCGCAAGATTTCAACACGCTCTGGCTTATCGCCAATGGCGGCTGGTATGCAGGCATCACCGGCTTTGTCCTGATCTGGATCGCCGCCGTTCTGACCTTTGTGACCGGGTTGGATTACTATCTCAAGGCGCTGCCACATCTCAAGGATGACCCATGATCGACGTGCTTTACTTTGCATGGGTCCGCGAACGGATCGGCCTGCCGCGCGAACGGATTGAGACCAGTGCTGCCACCGTCAATGACCTAATCGCAGAGCTTTCCGCACGCGAAGAGCGCTATGCCCTAGCGTTTTCAGACCTATCCAGCCTGCGCGTGGCGCTGGATCAGGAACTGGCCGATTTTGATGCGCCCCTTGCGGGTGTGCGCGAAGTGGCCTTCTTTCCGCCAATGACCGGGGGCTGATCCGATGCGCATCGCCGTGCAATCGGAGGCCTTTGACATGGGGGCCGAGGCCAACCGCTTCGCCGCCGCTGTTCAGGGTGCCGGGGCCATTGTCACCTTCACCGGCATCGTGCGCGACAGTGCCTCGGGCGATCTTGATGTGATGGAAATTGAGCATTACCCCGGCATGACCGAACGCGCGCTTACCACCATCGCAACCGAGGCCATGGCGCGCTGGTCGCTGGCCGATTGCCTCGTGATCCACCGCTATGGCCGGTTGCGCGCCACGGACCCCATCATGATGGTCGCCACCGCATCGCGCCACCGCGCCGCCGCCTTTGCCGCCGCCGAATTCCTGATGGATTACCTCAAATCCCGCGCGCCGTTCTGGAAAAAAGAGATCACGCGCCAAGGGGCCGATTGGGTCGCCGCCCGCGATGAGGATGAAGCTGCGCTGAAACGCTGGTAACGCGCATCAGCTGCGGCCCCTTAGCCAAACGCCTTACGCCATGTCGGCTGCAAATCCCCCGCCTGCGCCTGCGCGGCATAAACCCCGCGCGCGATGGCCCGCGCAAGCACGCAGGCCGCCGCATGGCCCAGCAAGAACGGGTCTGCCACCGGGTCCGCCAACTCCCGCGCGCCGGTGGAAAGCGCAAAAACCAGATCGCCGTCCATCGGCGTATGGCTTGGCACAATCGCCCGCGCCATCCCGTCATGGGCGGCCACTGCCATACGTTGCAATTGCGCCTGCGTCAGGGCGGCATCCGTGGCAATAATCGCGATTGTTGTGGCCTCACCCATCCGCTTGCGCGGTGCAGGCTCCGCCGCCCCGTCAAACGTGGCGGGCAACCCCAGCCCGCCAAACTCGCCGTCCAATTCCCAGGGGGCCGCCCAAAAATGCGGCCCGTCCGCCACCGTTACCGAGCCAAGCGCATTCACCGCCACCAGCGCCCCCACGGTGACGCCATTGCCCAACACCGCCGAAGCAGACCCCAAACCGCCCTTCAAATACCCTGTCGCCGCGCCAAATCCCGCGCCCTCCGAGCCGATAACAAACCCCGCCCCCGCATGCGCCAACGCTGCCCGCCCCATACCGCCATAGGGATTGCGCCCCCACGCCTTGTCACCACCGTTCAGCAGATCAAATAAAATGGCACCCGGCACAATCGGCACCCGCGCATCCCCCACGGCAAAGCCGCGCCCCAATGCGGCCAGACCATCCATCACACCCGAACAGGCATCCAACCCAAAGGCAGAGCCACCCGCAAGCACCAGCGCATCGACCTGCTGCACCAACTTGTCAGGGGCCAGCAAATCCGTCTCACGCGTGCCGGGCGCACCGCCCATCACATGCACCGCCGCCGTAAACGGCACATCCCCCACCACAACCGAAACACCCGACCGCAACACCGGGTCCGCCACATTGCCCACATAAAGCCCTGCAACATCGGTAATCAGATTGCGTGGCCCCGTGCGCATCTTTCCCCTCACTCGATCGGGCGGATCAGCTTGCGTTCCAAGACCCGCAGCACCGCCGCCAAGTCATGCCCGCGCCGCAGCACCTGCCCATCCATCGCGACCACGGCATACATTCCTTGCCGATGGCGCAACTTTGGGCGCTTCTCAATCCGGTATAAAGGGTTTTCCGCCGTGCGTCGAAATACCGAAAACACTGCCAATTCCCGCAGCGCAGAAATCCCGTAATCGCGCCACTCACCCAGCGCCACCATCCGCCCATACAGCGATAAAATCGCCCCCAACTCCCGCCGATCAAAACTGACTTGCTCTGGGAAAAGGGCAGAAAAATGGATTGGAGGCTCTGCGTTCATACGCCTCAGCTTATCTGGGCAACCGCACAAATCAAGCTATAGCTGTACCACCGCACCCGCTGCCGCCTCGGCGTCCGAGGTATCATGTGTCACCAACAGCCCGGGTATTTTACGCACCCGCAGATGTTCAAACACAAAACCCCGGATTTCGGCGCGTAACTCTGCATCCAAACGCGAAAACGGTTCATCCAGCAATAGCGCCTCCGGCTTCGCCAACAGCGCCCGCATCAGGGCCGCGCGCGCCCGCTGCCCCCCCGATAAAGTGGCCGGATCACGCGTGGCAAAGCCCGCAAGCCCGGCCTGATCCAAGGCCTCCTCCACCGCCGCACTGCGTGCCGCACCCCGTACTGATTGTGCAAGCCCAAAGGCCAGATTATCGCCCACAGACAAATGCGGAAACAGCATCGCATCTTGAAACAACACACCAATTCGCCGCGCTTCGGCGGGCTGGGTCAGCACATCGCGCCCGCTAAGCTCCACCCGGCCCGACACTTTGAACCCATGCGCCAAATGCCCGCCAATCGCGTCCAGCAAGGTGGATTTACCTATCCCTGACGGCCCCATCAGCGTCGCCACCTCGCCCGGTTCAACGCGCAAACTCAAGGCACCGAACAAGGGCGCGCCAGCCAAAGGCCCCACGACCACATCTATCAATTCAAGGCTCATGCCCCACCCCCAGCAACCCGCGCCTGTTACGATATACCAAGGCCGGAAGCGCCAAGGCCGCGCCATAGGCCAAAAACGGCAATGCTGCCTGAAGCACCGCGTAAACCCCGACCACCCGCCTATCAGAGCCACTCGCAAGCGTCACGGCCTCGGTGGTCAGCGTTGCAATCCGCCCCGCCCCCATAAACAGCGTCGGTAGATACTGCGCGACAGACACAGCAAATCCAATCGCCGCCGCCGTGGCCAAAGGCCGGATCAGCATCGGCAGCTTTACGGCCACCAACCGCCGCCAAGGCGAGGCCCCCAATGCGGCCGCCGCGCGGATATGATGCGGGTCCAGCGCGCGCCACGGGTCTGAAAGCGCAATCATCACATAGGGGAACACAAACAGCATCTGCGCCCAGATCACCGCGACCATGCCGCCGCTGATCCCGATCTGCAAGAACAGCACGTTCAACCCCAAAAGGAACCCAACCTGCGGCACCAACAGCGGCAAATAAATCAACGCCTGCGCCCATGCCGCCCGCCCGCGCCGCCCCCGGTCTTCGCCCTCCAGCCATGCAATCGCCAGCAGCAATGACATCGCCGTCGTCGAAACCCCGATGATCAAAGTCGCCTCCAGCGCCCGCCCCCAGCCGCTACCGGGCGTCATCCAGCCTTTCAGCGACCAGCTTTGCGGCAAGGCTTGCGGATAGGACCAGCGCCACGCGAATGACCAGACCACCAGCGCGGCCAGCGCCATCACGCCCAGCAGCATCAACACCGAAACCACGCTGCTTGTCGCCCACAGCCCCGGCTCTGACCGATGCCCGCGCCCGCCCCGGCGCAGCCACCACAGCCCGATGCGTTTGGCACCACGCTCTGCCCCGATCCATGCAACAATCGCCCCTGCGACCAGCAAGGCCTGCAAAAAGGCCGCCGCCGATGCGGGCAGGATCAACGTTGTATCCGGAGCCGAGAACCAACGAATAATTGCCACCGCCAGCGTCGGCGGGTTTGATGGCCCAAGGATAATCGCCATATCCACCACCGAAAGCGCAAAGGCCAGAACGATGAAAATTGGAAGTCGGATCAATGGGTAAACCTGCGGCATGATCACCTTGATCCAGACCACGCCGCGCCCATAACCCAACGCCCGCCCCGCCGCCAAATGCTGCCGCACCGGCAATTGCCCAAGGGCCGATCCGATCACCAGCAGCAAGAACGGCACCTCTTTGATCAGCAGCCCCACGATCAACGCCAGCCCCCAACCGTCATGAACCGTTGCAAGGTCCGGTGGGCGATCCCAGCCGGTAGCCCAAGGCGAGATCATCCGCGCAATCCACCCCGAAGGGGCCAGTAAGAACGCCAGCCCAATCGCCAGCGCCGCATGCGGAACCGCCAGAAACGGGGCAAGCAAACGGCCCATGGATGCATGGCTCATCCGGCCATGCATCAAGGCGCAAAAACCCGATGCCAACGCGAGGGCCAGCAAGGTGGAGCCGATACCCGTCACCAATGTCAGCCGCAGGCTGGTGCCAAAACCCGGTAGGCTGAACAACTGCCGCCACGGCTCCAACGAAGGCTCCGTCGCCCCAATCGCGGGCAAAACGCCAAAGGCCGCCCGCCCGGTCTGTGCCATCCCCGCGATGATCGGCAAGACAAGCCCGCCCATCACCAACAAAGCGACACCGACCCGAAGCGCGCGGCCCTCAACTTTCATTTGGTATAGCGCTGGCCCCAAGCTTCAACCAATTTGGTCATCCAGCTTGCATGGGGTTCCAACAACGTCGGGCCAAGGTCTTCCAAGTTCGGCAAGGCGGGCGAGGATGGCAGCGCCGCAAACAGCGCCGCCTCTTGCGCATTCAGCTTGGCCGGATCCAGCACCGAAAAACTGCCCAAAACCTCGATGTTTTGCTGATGCGCTTGCGTGGCCGGCTCCAACAAGAAATTCGCCACCACCTCCGCCCCTTCGCGGTTCGCCGCATTGTAGGGGATCGCGACAAAGCTGATATTCCCGATGGAGCCGCCTTCGGGCACAAACACCCGCGCGGTTTCGGGCAGCAAGCCCTCGGCAATCGCGCCCGCCGCCGAGGCCGGATCAAACGATACGCCAAAATCCAACTCACCATCATTCAGCATCTGTTGCTGCACCGACTGGTTTTCCGGAAAAGTCTTACCCTGCCGCCACATCAGCGGGCGCAACGCGTCATACCATGCCCAAAGCGGGGCCACCGTCGCCTCAAACGCCGCATCCGTCACCGGGGCCTGCAAAACGCCCGCATCCGGTGCCATTTCGATCAATGCTTGCTTGAGAAACGTCG
>CALEMZ010000499.1 GCA_937910975.1 uncultured Pseudorhodobacter sp.
GAAGGTCTGCCGCGACACCCACCCAAACCACGCGACCGGCCGCAATGGCCACAGCGCCTTGCGGCAAGAACCCGGCACACGTACCCGCAATGCCGCCCCCTATGATTACCGATGTCACGCCCAATTCCATCTTGATTCCCCCGCGTCTTGAGGTTATTATGTACGTACATAATAACCCTGTCAATCGCGATGGGCCAAGCGGAGTGTGGTGGCATGACAGTGATCTGGGCAGAGCAGGCGCTCTTGGCGAATGGATGGGCCGATGCGGTTGCCGTCACCCTGTCAGGCGACAGGATCGCTTCGGTGGCGGTGGGCGCGCCCCCGCAAGGCCAGCGCGTGGGTGTACTGCTGCCCGCGCCCGCCAACCTGCATTCCCACGCCTTTCAACGCGCCATGGCCGGAATGACGGAACGGCGCGGCCCTGACCCGCGCGACAGTTTCTGGACATGGCGGCAGTTGATGTACCGGTTTCTGGGCAGGCTGACGCCTGACGATGTGGAAACGATTGCCGCCTTCGTGCAGATGGAAATGGCCGAGGCAGGCTATGCGGCGGTGGCGGAGTTTCACTACCTGCATCACGGCCCCGGCGGGCAGGCCTATGCCAACCGGGCCGAGATGTCAGCCCGGATCGCGGCGGCGGCGGCGCAAACCGGGCTGGGGCTGACCCTGCTGCCGGTGCTTTACGAATTCGGCGGCTGTGACCGGCGTGCGCTTGGCCCCGGCCAGAACCGCTTTGGCAACACGCCCGATCAGTTCGCCGCGCTGATGGACGGGGCCGCCGCAGCACTTGCCCCCCTGCCCGCCGATACGGTGTTGGGCGTGGCACCCCATTCGCTACGCGCCGTGTCATCCGAAGGGCTGGCCACAGCCGCCGCCCTGCGCCCCAATGCCCCGATCCATATGCATCTAGCCGAACAAATGGCCGAGGTGGAGGAGCTTTTGGCCCATCGCGGCGCGCGCCCAACCGAATGGCTGCTGGCCAATGCCGAGGTGGACAGCCGCTGGTGCCTGATCCATTGCACACAGATGGAAGCACATGAAACCACCGCACTCGCAGCTTCTGGCGCGGTTGCAGGGCTTTGCCCGATCACTGAATCCTCGCTTGGGGATGGGATATTTGATGGTGTTAGCTATAGCGCGCAAGGCGGGCGCTGGGGCATCGGGTCCGATAGCAACATCCGCATCAGCCTGTCTGAGGAATTGCGCACGCTGGATTATTCGCAGCGCCTACGAGATCGCTCTCGCGCGGCACTGGCAACGGCCGCCCGCTCCACCGGCAGGGTCTTGTTTGAAACGGCAGCGCAGGGCGGCGCGCAGGCGGCAGGGCGCGATGCGGGGGCGATCGCGCCGGGCAAACTGGCCGATTTGTTGGCGCTGGATACGTCAGGCCCCGATATGGCCGGGCATCGCGGTGATACCATGCTCGACGCCTATATCTTTGCCGGTGACGACCGCATGGTGAAAGAGCTTTGGTCTGCGGGCCGTCATCTGGTATCGGAGGGGCGGCACGTTGCCCATGAAGCCATCACCGCGGCCTATCTGGCCACCGTTGGCAAGCTAAGGACCCTATGAGCACGATCACATGGCAATCCGTTCAGGCCGAGGCGCTGCGGCGCATCCGGTCGCGCGAATGGCCCCCCGGCGGGCAAATCCCGCATGAGGCCGATCTGGCCGAGGAGTTGGGCTGCGCACGCGCCACGGTAAACCGGGCGCTGCGCGATCTGGCCGAAGCGGGGCTGCTGGAACGCCGCCGCAAAGCAGGCACACGGGTGCCGCTGAACCCGGTGCGCAAGGCCACGCTGGATATCCCGATCATCCGGCAAGATATCGAGGCGCGCGGGCTTGCCTATGGCTACAAGCTGCTGTCGCGCAATGAGGCCCCGGCCCCGCCTGAAATCCTGAGCCAGCTTTCGCTGAAAAAATCCAGCCAAATGATCCATATCCTCGCGCTGCATCTGGCCGATAACCATCCGTTTTGCCTCGAAAATCGCTGGGTCAACCCGGTGGCCGTACCTGAGATAACCAAAACCGACCTCTCCACCATCAGCGCCAATGAATGGCTGGTGCAAAACGCGGCCTTCTCGGCGGGGGATTTCGCCTTTGGTGCCCTCGCCGCACCAGCCCATATCGCAAAGGCGCTTGATTGCGCCACAGGTGCTGCCCTCTTCACGGTGGAGCGCACCACTTGGGCAGGTAGCCTGCCCATCACCTCGGTGCGCCTGTGCTATGCGCCGGGCTACCGCATGCTGGCCGCGATTTAACCGGTGCTGCACCGCATTTCATCTTTGCGAAATACGCGCGCAGCATAGGATTTTCGAAGACGGCTTTTAACTGGCCGCGCCGTATCCCTTGCGTAACGCGCTCCGCAAAGCATCGGCCAAATCGCCTTTGGCATGACCGCTGTCGTAAAGACAAATATATGACGCGCCCAGATCGGGCAGCCCCGCGTCCGGCCCCAGCGCCACACAGCCTTGCGCCACCTGCCCCTCAATCCGGGCCGAAACCCCAAGACCCGCCGCGACGGTTGCCTCCACCACAGTCTCGCTGTCGCCATCAAAAGCGTTTTCCCACGCGATGCCCGCCGCATCCAGCGCGGCATGGGCGACGGGGCGGAAAAAGCAGGTTTCCTTGAACGCCAGCCGCAAAGGCCGCAACGTCGCCGCGCGTTGATCCGGGGAACCGATCCAGACCAAACGGCGCTTGGACAGCACTTCAACTCCCTCGGGTGGCGGGAATTCAGTGGTCAGGATCAGGTCAAACTCCCCCGCCTGAAACCCCTCTTTCAAGGTCTTGCTATAGGACGACACCAGATTGATCCGCATTTTGGGATAGCCCATCGACAGATCCCGCAAGATGCCGGGTATTTGCGGGGCAATGATATCATAGGGCACGCCCAGCCGCAGCTCGGCGTCAAACTGTTGCGGGGCAAGGCGCATCAGCACCTCGTCATTGAGCGCCAGAATGCGCCGCGCATATGAGATCAGCTTTTCACCCTCTGGCGAGGGCACCATCTTACGCGCGGCCCGGTTGAAAAGCTGCACGCCCAAAGCGTCCTCCAACCGCCGAACCTGCATCGACACCGCTGATTGTGTAAGATTAAGCACCCCCGCCGCCCGCGTTACGCCGCCAGTATCGGCAACGGCGAGAACGGCGCGTAGGGCCGAAGTATCCAGATTTCGTGACATATCAATATCCGTGCGATTAGTGGCAACAATCATTCATTTCAATTATGCATCGCCACC
>CALEMZ010000500.1 GCA_937910975.1 uncultured Pseudorhodobacter sp.
GCCCCGAAAGATCGGCCCGCGCGCCCGGCAGGAAACTGATGGCCACGAGGCCGAAGGCGAGCGCGGAATGGGCCAGAACGCCCAGCGTTGTATCCACTGCCCAGCCACGTGCCGCGAGGCTGGAGACGGTCAGCGCCATGGCAAGGGCGACCAGCATGGTGCCAAGCCCGATGGGCAAAGACAGCGCGAGTGCCAGCGCCACGCCCAGAATCGCGGCGTGGCTGGTGGCATCGCCGAAATAGGCCATGCGGCGCCAGACGATGAAGGCCCCCAAAGGCCCGGTAGCCAAGGCAAGGCCAACGCCCGCAAGGCCTGCACGCAACAGAAAATCATCAAACATGGGGGTAGCTTTCCTGCGGATTGGCGGCTGTCTGTGGGTAATCGTGGTCTTGGCCGTGATCGTGGCCGCACCCCGGGCCGTGTTCATGGGTCGGGCCGGGACCGTGGGTATGGTCGTGATCATGGCGGTAAAGCGCCAGCGCGCCATGGGTGCCAAAGCCAAAGAGCGCGCGGTATTCGGGCGCATCGCGCACCACATCGGGCGTACCTTCGCAGCAGACGTGACCGTTAAGGCAGATTACCCGGTCGGAGGCCGCCATGACCACATGCAGATCATGGCTAACCAAAAGCACCGCAGCACCCGTTTCAGCGCGCACCTCGGCGATCAGTTGATAGAAAGCGGCCTCACCGGGTTGGTCGAGGCCTTGGGTCGGCTCATCCAGAACCAGCATATCGGGGCGGTTGAGCAAGGCACGGGCCAACAGCACGCGCTGCAATTGGCCGCCCGAAAGATCAGCAAGTTGGCGCTGTTCTACCCCTGCCACGCCACAGCGCAAAAGGACGGCAGTGGCCTCGTCGTCCGAGCAGCGTTTTGGCAGCGACAAAAATCGGCGCGCGGTGATCGGCATGGGTCTGTCAATGTGCAGCCGCTGCGGCACATAGCCAATGCGCAGGCCGGGTTGGCGGCTCACGCTGCCCGCCGTCAGGGACTGGATGCCCAGAAGCGCGCGCAGGAGGGTGGATTTGCCGGAGCCATTGGGGCCGACGATCGTGACAATCTCGGCGCGGGCGATGGCAAGCGAAACATTCGCCAATATCGGCGCCCCCCCCAAGGTGACGGAAAGGCCAGAGGCGGAAAGCAGGCTCATGCGGCACCGGTGCAGTTGGGGCAAAGGCCCAATGCCTCAATGCTGCTGCGCTCGACGGTAAAGCCCGCGGCAAGGGCGGCGGCATCCAAAGCGGCGCGCACCTGCGCTGCGGGCGTTTCCGCCACGGCATCGCAGAGGCGGCAGATCAGAAAGACCGGCGCATGATCCTGTCCCGGATGCATGCAGGCCGTAAAGGCGTTGAGACGGCGGACCTTATGGGCAAAACCTTGTTCCACAAGAAATTCCAGCGCGCGGTAAGCCACGGGGGGTTGGTTGCCAAACCCGGCTTTGGCCAGCCTTTGCAGCACGTCATAGGCCCCGAGCGCACGATGCTCGGCCAAAAGGATCTCCAGCGTTTGGCGGCGCACGGGCGTCAGGCGCAGGTTGCGCTTGGCCAGTATCTCCTCAGCCTGCGCGATGCCGTTACCGGCGCAATGGCTGTGGTCATGTGCGTCGAATGCTTTGGGCAGATGGTCCATTTTTCACCTTGACATGTTATATCATAACATATCTAACTCTGCGCCGAAAGACAATAGAGGAAAACCATAATGCGTCGCCTATTCACGGCACTTTTGTTGGGCACTTTGGGACAGCCGGTTTTGGCCGAAGCCCCAAAGGTCATTACGGACATCTCTCCGATCCATTCGCTGGCTTCAATGGTTATGGGCAATGTCGGGGAGCCCGTACTTTTGCTGCCAAGTGGCGCGGACCCGCATAATTTTCAGCTGCGGCCCAGTCAGGCGCGGGCGCTTTCCGAGGCGAAGCTGGTATTTTGGGTCGGGCCGGAGCTAAGCCCTTGGCTAGAGCGCGGGCTGGAGGGCTTGGGCGCGCAGGCGCGTTCGGTGCCGTTGCTGGAGGCCGAGGTGACAATGACGCAGGCCTTTGATGCACAGCAAGAGGGGCATGGCCACGACCATGATCACGCACATGATCATGAGGGCATTGACCCGCACGCCTGGCTTGACCCGGAAAATGCGCGCAACTGGCTGGACCTGATGGCACAGGAACTGGCCCTGCTCGATCCCGCAAATGCGGCCACCTATGCGGCGAACGCCGCAACAGGGAAAGCCGGAATTGACGCGGCAGAAGCGCAGGTCACAGCGCTGCTGGCCCCGGTCAAGGACAGACCTTTCGCGGTGTTTCATGATGCATATGGCTATTTCACCGGGCATTTTGGCCTGCGCAGCCTTGGAAGCCTGCGCCAAGGGGATGCCGCTTTGCCCGGTGCGGCGCATATAAAGGAATTGGAAGAGACGCTAAAGGCCGGGGCGGCCCTGTGCCTTTTCCCCGAAGCGAACCATGGCGCCGATGCGGCCGCACAGATGGCAGAGGCCACGGGCTTGCGGCTGGGCAATGCGCTGGACCCTGAAGGCTCCGCTTTGCCGCCCGGCCCCGCGCTTTATGGCAAGATGATGCTGGGGCTGGCGACGACGATTGCAGCCTGCCTTGGGCAGGGCTGAGGCTTAGTTTACCTCCAACATCACCGGGCCGTCGTTGATATGGCCGATCAGGGCAGCAGGCTCGCCCGCGTCAAGCAGGGCCTGCAGGATCGATTGCGCCTTGTCGGCAGGCACGGTGGCCAGCAATCCGCCTGCGGTTTGCGGATCATAAAGCAGGGCGGTGCGGGCCGTATTCGGGGCCTTGATCCGCCCGAGGCAAAGCGCGCGATTGGCGGGCGCGATGCTGGAGGCGATGCCATGCGCGGCCAATGCCTCCGCCCCCGGCAGCAGCGGGATCGCGGCCATATCCAGCCTTGCCGCCTTGCCCGACCCTTCCAGCATTTCCAGCAGATGCCCTGCAAGGCCAAAGCCAGTGACATCGGTCATGGCCGTAGCATGGGGGGAGAGGATGGCAGAGGCTGTGGCAAGCGGGCGCTGCATGGAGGCAAAGCCGCCTGCCACAGCCTCACCCAGCAACAGGTCTGGCAAATAGGTCATCGCCATTTCGGCGGCAAGAATGGTGCCGGTGCCGATGGGCTTGGTAAGCAAGATAGCATCGCCAGATTGCGCGCCTGCCTTGGTGATCGCCTTTTCGGCAAGGCCTGTCAGGCTGAACCCGATGGTCAGCTCCGCCCCGATGGAGGTGTGCCCCCCAAGGATGTCGGCACCCGCCGCGCGCAGCACCTCAGACGCGGCCACCAGAATTTCGTCCAGCATTTCGGCCTGAAGCGCGGGGCCAAGCTGGGGCAAGGTGATTTGCGAAAGCGCCGATTGCGGGGTGGCCCCCATCGCCCAGATATCACCCAAGGCATGGATCGCGGTGATCCGCGCCATCAAGGCTGCATCGGGGGTGAAGGCCCGGAGGTGGTCGGTGGTCAGCACCTGCACGCCTTGCCCGCCCGCCGTCCCCACGGCCAGAATGCCCGCATCATCGCCCGGCCCCGACAAAACATCGGCGCGGGCCGGTGCGGGAAGGCCGCGCAGCGCCAAAGCCAGCGTTCCGGCCCCCACTTTTGCACCACAACCGCCACATAACGGCTTATCATCCAGCACCTCGCGCAGGCCCGTGACGGCATCGCGCGGCAAGCTGGGGTGGCGCATCGCAGGGTACGCGCCGAACTTCGCCATGAATGTCCGGTCGATCCGGTCTTTCCATTGCCAAAGCCACGCGCCTTCCAAGCGCAGGCCAAGCTTGTCGGCCACCGCACTTTTGCGCCCGGTAGAGATAAGCTTGAGGTAGTCGCGCTGCGGCTTGAAGGCGCGCAAAGGCGCATCCGACAGCACCGCGCGCAAATTATGATACAGGATCGGGGCCTGGCGCACCGCAAACACCCCGGCCTTGGGGCGCGGGGCAAAGCCCATATGCGCGCAATCGCCCACCGCAAAA
The DNA here is from genome assembly GCA_937910975.1 of uncultured Pseudorhodobacter sp. GTDB lineage: Bacteria > Pseudomonadota > Alphaproteobacteria > Rhodobacterales > Rhodobacteraceae > Pseudorhodobacter. The sequence continues at coordinate 3,975 of CALEMZ010000500.1, forward strand.
ACCAACGGGTCAGAGCTTTGCAGCGTCGGCCCCACCGTCACAAAACCGCTATTCAGCGCAAGCCCGGTTTCGGCCAGCCAAGCCTGCGGCTGCGCCCCCGCAACCGACAAGGTGAAATCCGACGGCAGAACCGCGCCCGAGGCCAAAGTCACGGCATCTTCAGTGATACCGGATGGGGTGGCCCCGGTCACCAACCGGATATCATGGGCGGTCAGTTGCGCCAGAAGCGCCGTGCGCGCGCCAGCCCCAATATGCGGCAGCGCCGTGGCCTCCCGTTCCAGCAAGGTAATCTGCGGCTTGCGCCCGGCGGCACGCAATCGGTGCGCCGAGGCCATGGCAAGCTCTGCCCCGCCCACGCCTGCGCCGATGACCACCAGACGAGGCGCGGGTGGGGCATTCGCAACAAAAGCCTCCCAGCGTTCGGCATAGCCGCCCAAGGGCTTGGCTGCGGTGGCAAACTGGTCAAACCCCGGCAGATCAGGCTGATTCGAGGCGATACCGATATCAATGGAGGCCACATCATAGCGCAGCCTGCGCCCACCTTCGAGCAGTACCTGCCGCGCCTCCCGGTCAATGCCAACAGCGCGCGCCATGATTGCCCGCGCCCCGGCAAAACGTGCAAGGCGCACAAGGTCGATCATCATCTCAGCCCTTGTGTAATGGCCTGCGATATAACCGGGCAACATGCCGGTATAAGGCGCCACCGACCCCGGGTTGATAACCGTAACGCGCGTGCCGGCCTGCGGGGCCATGCCCCATTTGCGCAGCAGCAATGCATGGGCATGCCCCCCGCCAATCAACACCAGATCGCGCAGTTGCGGCCAGTTCTCGCCTTGCATCGTTTGCGGTTTCCTTCTTTGGCCCTGCGGATATGCGGCCAAACCCTACCCCGGCGCCTTGGCAAAGACGAGAGGGCTTGGCGTCAGGTTGCGTGACCGATCATTGCACCTTAGGCTGCGCGTAACCCGCCTGCTTTCCCTTCAAGGATGCCCGATGACGCGTCAGGCCCAACGCCTTTCCCAAAGCCAGAAGCTGCGGCTCAACAACTCGCTTGCCACCTCGATCCGGGTGTTGCGCTTTGATGCCTCGGGGCTGACGCGCTATCTGGAAGAACAGGCCCGCGAGAACCCCTATCTTACGCTGACCCCCGTTGCGGCCCCTCCGGGGGAGTGGTTGCCGCGCTGGAACACCGCCTTTGCGGCCCAAGGGATGGGAGCGGCCGACCATCCTGATGTCGGGGCCATGCTGCAAAGCCCCTCAATTGGGCTACTGGCGCATGTCGCGCAGCAAATCGAACAGTTGATCCCAAAAGGCCGCAAGCGCGAGATTGCCTTTGGCCTGATGCACGCACTGGAGCCTTCGGGATGGTTGGGGCGGCCCCTCGCCGCTTGGGCCGCCGAAATAGGCTGCGCATTGGCAGAGGCGGAAACGGTTCTGACAGCCTTGCAGCAAATGGAGCCGACCGGGCTTTTCGCGCGATCTTTAACGGAATGTTTGCGGTTGCAAGCGCTTGAGGCGGGCCACCTTGATAGCGCGATGGGTAGCATGTTGGAGCATCTGGACATGCTGGCCACCGGGCAAACCGCGCGATTGGCACGGATATGTGCAGTGCCAGAGGCGGAAATCATGCGCCGCTTGCGGCTGATCCGCAGCTTTGACCCAAAACCCGGCGCACAGTTTGACCAAGACGCTTCCCCTGTCCGCGAACCCGACCTGATGGTCACACGCGGACCGAGGGGCTGGCAAGTGGCCCTGAACCGCTCGGCCCTGCCCGATCTTCAGATCAATTCGGAACCGGATGCGGATGCATCGGGGTGGGGCCCGGATGCCAAGGCTCAGGCGCGCGAATTGCTGCGGGTGGTGGCCAGCCGAAACCAAACGCTTTTGCGCATCGCACAAGAGATGTTGACCCGGCAAGAAGCAACACTCGCGCAGGGGCCGGAAGCCTTGGTGCCCATGACCATGCATGAGATAGGTGCCGCCTTGGGCCTGCATGCAAGCACGATCAGCCGCGCAATTGCCGGGGTCAGCGCCGATACGCCGCGTGGCACGATCTGGCTGCGCCCGCTGTTTACCTCCGCCGTTGGTGGTGAGACCGGGCCTGCCGCAGGCGCAATCCGCTCCAAGCTTGCGAAACTGATCCAACAGGAAAACGCCGCGACCCCGCTTAGCGATCAGGCATTGGCCGAGGCGCTTTCAACTGCGCAAATGGCAGTGGCGCGACGCACGGTAGCCAAATACCGCGCAATGCTGGATATTCCGCCCGCGCACCGCCGCAAGATCCGGCGATAGCCGCGCCATCCGGCGCCGCGCGCGCCAAATCTGCCGTTTGCTGGCAATTTGGGTCGTTATAGGCTGGGCGCAGGGGTGGGATTTGGCTTAGATCGCGGCATGCCGACATCGCGGGCAAGAGTTGCAATAAGACAGGCAAAATACGGGCATGAGCATTTTTCTGGGCGTGGATACGGGTGGCACCTATACCGACGCGGTTGTGTTGGACAGCGCCACGGACATGGTGCTGGGCAAGGCCAAATCGCTGACCACACGGCAAGATCTTGCCTTGGGGATCGGGCGGGCGGTGGATGCAGCGTTAAGCGCGGCCCAGATCGCCCCGCAAGAAATCGCAATGGTCTCACTTTCCACCACCTTGGCCACCAATGCGCTGGTGGAAGGTCAGGGCGGGCGGGTGGCGCTGGTGTTCATCGGCTTTGATGACGGCGATCTGGAACGCGGCGGGCTGCGTGAGGCGCTTGGCGGTGACCCGGTGATCCGGCTGGCCGGCGGGCATAGCCATGCGGGCCAAGAGGTGACAGCGCTTGACCTCGCCGCCCTGCAGGCCGCCGTCAGCACCCATTCCGTCATGGGCTTTGCCGTAGCCGCCCGCTTTGCCACCCGAAACCCCGCGCATGAACTGGCCGCGCGGGATCTAATCCGCCGGGTGACAGGGCAGCCCGTGACATGTTCGCATGAGTTGTCGGCCAATCTGAACGGACCAAAACGCGCGTTGACGGCAGTGCTGAACGCCCGACTGATCGGGATGATCGACCGTCTGGTCACGGCCTGCGAGACGCATAACCGCAAACGCGGAATTGAGGCACCTTTGATGGTGGTGCGCGGCGATGGCGCGCTAATCTCAGCGGCGATGGTGCGCGAAAGGCCGATTGAGACGATTTTGTCCGGCCCTGCGGCCTCGATTGTGGGCGCGCGCTGGCTGACGGGGGCGCAAGATGCGCTGGTGTCCGACATTGGCGGCACAACCACGGATATCGCGTTGCTCAAAGGCGGCTTGCCAGAAATTGACCCGTTGGGCGCACGCGTGGGCGGGTTTCGCACCATGGTCGAGGCCGTGGCGATGCGCACCACCGGCCTTGGCGGCGACAGCGAGGCGCATCTGCGCACCACGGGGCTGGAGGGCGGTTTTTTCCTTGGGCCGCGCCGCCTGATCCCGGTATCGCTTTTGGCGGTGGAGCATGGGGCGATGGTGCATGACGCGCTGGACCGCGCGCTTTCGGTCGACGCGGTGGGCGAACATGACGGGCGCTTTGTTGTTCCGATGGAGTTTGATCCGGCGGGGCTGACCGCGCGGGAGGCGGGGTTACTGGCGCGGATCACACAGCCGATGCCGCTGACGGCGGCGCTGGCCTCGCGGCTGGAAGTGGCCGCGATGGACCGATTGATCGCGCGTGGACTGGTAATGCTCTCAGGCGTCACGCCGTCGGATGCAAGCCACGTGCTGGGCGGGCTGACGGATTGGGACGCCTCGGCCGCGCAAAAGGCCGTGGCACTGATGGCCCGGCGGCGCAACGGGCGCGGCGAACGGATCGCCGCAAGCCCCGGCGCATTGGCGCAAAGCATCATCGACCAATTGACCGAGCAAACAGCCACCTGCCTTTTGGAAGCGGCCTTCGGCGAGGACGAGATGTTTGCGGGCCAAGACGGCAGCGTTTTGGCCCAGCACCCCTTGCTGCGCGCCGGGTTGAACCAACATCGCGGCGTGGTGGAACTGTCGGCACGGTTGGGCGTTCCGGTGATCGGACTCGGCGCCTCGGCCCCCTATTATTACGGTGCGGTTGGTGCGCGATTGGGGGCCAAAATGATATTGCCCGAACATGCCGGGGTTGCCAATGCGATCGGGGCCGTTGTGGGCCAAGTCAGCCAGCGCGCCACGGGCCTCGTCTCTTCTGCCGGAGAGGGGCAGTTCACGGCCCATCTGGCCAGCGGCCCCGAGCGATTCACCAGCAAAGCCGCAGCCCTTGCCGCGATGGAGGCTGCGCTGATCTCCGAGGCGCGCACGCGGGCGCGGCTTGCAGGAGCGGATGAGCTGCTTATCGCCACCAGCCGCGACATCCGCGAGGCCGAAGTAGAAGGCCGCGCCATGTTCATTGAAGCCACGCTGACGGCAACCGCTTCTGGCCGCCCGCGCGTGGCTCATGCGATGGAAAAAGCGGTTGAGGGCGAAATTGGCATAACCGGCACGGTTTATGGCGCGGCCTGAAGGGTTGCGATTTTTTTCGCGGGCCAATTGCGCATCGCAAATCGCGGCTGCGCGGCACCAACGCCATCGATTCCCCCTTGACGCCCCGCGCCTGCCCCCTTAACCAGCCGCCTTACGTGGCGAGGTAGCTCAGCTGGTTAGAGCACACGACTCATAATCGTGGGGTCGGGG
>CALEMZ010000501.1 GCA_937910975.1 uncultured Pseudorhodobacter sp.
TCGCCGGCCTGTACCAATAGGACGCCATGGTTGTCGTTGGTGTCATTGTCCGTGATGCGGCGGGTCGTTACGTTTGGCAATTCGCCAAAAGCCGTCATCAGTTTCTTGGGGTACCACGTGCTTGGCAACCCTTCAAAGCCGGGTACGCCGCGCAGGATGGTCGAGGTGGCGATGGTGCAGCGCGCCTTGCGCACCGCCCCGTATTCCATCGCCCGACGCATCACCAATTCCGCCACTTCCGGAGAAACTATCACGGTTTGTTCAACTATATCAAAGGTTTCTCTGGCGTGATAGTCGAGGTAAAAATCCAACATCAGCGGGGTCATGCCAAAATGCACGTCATTGCGTTCGGGCAGCCGCGGGTGGTGCCAGGTGCCCGCCGGGTCAAACATCACGCGCTGCGATCCGTTGATCAACAGCCCGGCATGTGCGCCAGACCCATCGCGCGTGGCCAAAACCGTGTAAAGCGTGATCGAGGGCGGGCCATCATGCGCATAGCGTGCCTGCGCCACCGCCTCATCCGAGTCCCATTTCGGCTCTGCAGCGCCACAGGCGGCCAGAAACAAAATGGCGGCGAAACATAAATACAAACGGCGCATAAGAACCTCTTTGGACGTAGTTTCCTGCGCCGCTAATTTCGCTATTGCGGATTAGCTGTTGGCCAACGCCATGAAAATCAGAATGCCGATCGAAATGCCTGCACCCCAAATCACCATGCGGATGAACCCGGCAAAGGTTTTTTCCTGCACCTTGATATCCATGCTGCCATGCTTGTATTCGGCCATAGCGGCACCTCCTCTAAAATCCATGTTCCATAGCCCTTTATCCTATTCAATTCGCCCTGTCACGGGGGGGGAAGACTCGTTGGAGGGGAAAACGAGGCTCTCAGGTCTCACCCAAATTCAGCGCGAGGCGAAATCCGATGCGCCGCGCGGGCTCCTCTTCCGGTGTTTCCTTAGAAACTGCCCGCAAAACCACGTTCAACTGTGTGACATGCTGAATCAACTGCATCCGCGAGCCACCCTCATCCGCGCCGTAAAACGTCACGATATCGGGGTCGAAGAAGCCAATGCCCTCGATGCGCAGCACCCCGGCAGTGCTGCCGGTAAACCCCATCGCAACCTCGTGATTCTTGTCCAGTTGTTCTTCAAAATTCTTCAGATACAGAATCAGCCGCTCATAGGCCCATTCGGCGGGGCTTTTCTGGCCAAGGGGTTTTTTCGCTATCGCTTCGGGCAGCGGAAGCTGTTCGGCCGTGGCAGGGGCATTGTCGCCGCAATGCACAACATGGGCACGCGGCAACGCATGGGCCTCCATCGCTTCTGCCGCCGTCATAATCTCGTTTCCCAAGCACCGCCCCCCTGCGTTTCACGCCCTGCGGCGTTACTCCCAGCGCATGACCCATGCCCAGGCTCCATCATCCCCCATGGTCCGCATTACTTCGCCCCGATGCAAGAGGTGGTTGAGATGCGCCACCGCCTCCACCAGCGCTAGCCCATAGGCCCCCCCCTCAATCTCGCGCTTGAAAAGCGGCATGAAGCACTGCGCCGCCGTGCGGGGCGTGGCCAGATGCGTGCGCAAGCGGTTCAACGCGCCGTCGTGGTTTTCAACCATCTGCCGCAGCCGCAACGGCAACCCGGTAAAGGGCAGTTTATGGCCGGGCAGGACTAACTGATCGTCGCGCGCCAAAGGCATGAAATCTGCACAACTCGCCAGCCAGTCACCTAAAGGGTCAGCCGCAGGCTCGGTCGGGTAAACCCCGATATTGGCAGAAATGGAGGGGAGAAGCTGATCGCCGCCCAGCACCAGACCATCATCTTGTGACCAGAAGGTTGCATGTTCGGGTGCATGCCCATTGCCCATGCGAATGGTCCAGCGCCGCCCGCCCATTACAATCTCGCCGCCTTCTTGCAGCCGGGTAAAGCCAAGCGGCAAGGGTGCCACCACATCGGCAAAGTTGAAAGGTCGTTCGCCCATCCGTTGCGCCAGCAGCGCAGGGGCCATGCCCGCCGCGCGCCAGAAAGCCACCTGCTCGGGCAAGGGCACGGGTTGCTCATCCAGACACAGCATCCGCGCATAAAGCCATGCGGTGCGCGTGGTCAGCAGCTCTGCGCCGCGCGCCTGCAACCAGCCCGCAAGGCCGATATGGTCGGGATGGTGATGCGTCACCACCACGCGGCCCACGGGCTTTCCCGCCAAAGGCCCGGCCAGTAACCGCTCCCAGATTGCGCGGCCGCGTTTGCTGTCAAACCCGGTATCGATCACCGTCCAAGCGTCGCCATCATCCAGCGCATAAATGTTCACATGGTCCAGCGCCATGGGCAAAGGCAGCCGCATCCACAGCACACCGGGGGCAATCTCAACCGCCTCGCCGTCTCCCGGTACCGCTTCAAACGGGTAGCGGATGCCGCTGGTCATCACGTTCATCCGGCTAAATCCTCGTCCGACAAGGCATAAAGCCCCGCGGCCCCTGCACGCGCTTGCACCAAAAGTGCCGCATATTCCGGCAATAACCGCTTGATAGCCACCCGCGCGAGCGCGGTGCGCGGGCCGTCACACCCTTCGGCCATCGCGGCGCGCAGATGGTAATGACTGCCAAGCACCCGTGCAAAGGCCCGCTGATAGGCCACAGCGCCCGCGAAACGGTCGTTCATCTCTTGTGTAACCAGCCACTCCGTGGCCTCGCGCAGGCTTTCCGCCGCGTTCCAGACGGCGGTCGACATGTTTGGGTACTGCGCACGCACGCCATGGGCGTTTTGCTCAATCTCTTCGATCATGCGAAACGCGGCCTCGCCGCCATCCATCATCTTGCGGCCTACCAGATCCATCGCCTGAATCCCGTTGGTGCCTTCATAAATCGCGGTCACGCGCACATCGCGCAGGTACTGCGCGGCACCTGTTTCCTCAATATACCCCATGCCGCCATGCACCTGAAGGCCCATATCCGCCACTGCCATTCCGGTATCGGTGCCAAACGACTTGTTGATCGGGGTCAAAAGCGCCGCCCGTGCTTGCCATTCCGCCGATCCCGTGGCGCGCGCCATATCAATGGCCACTGCACAAGACAGCGCAATCGCGCGGGCCGAAAACACCTCGGCCTTCATTGTGGCTAACATCCGCCGCACGTCGGCATGATCAATGATCGCGCCCGTACCCTCTACCGGGGTGCGACCCTGTTTGCGGTCCATCGCATAGGCCAGCGCGTGCTGATAAGCGCCTTCCGCCACCGAAATTCCCTGCACACCTACGCCCAACCGCGCGTTGTTCATCATGGTGAACATCGCGGCCATGCCCTTGTGCGCCTCGCCGATCAGCCAGCCTTGCGCATCGTCATACTGCATTACCGCCGTGGGGGAGCCGTGTAGCCCCATCTTATGCTCAAGGCTCACCACCGACAGGCTGTTGCGTCGCCCCGGATTGCCATCTGCATCGGGAATGAACTTTGGCACCATGAACAAACTGATCCCCTTGGTCCCCGCCGCCCCATCGGGCAGGCGCGCCAGCACCAGATGACAGACGTTCGCGGTGAAATCATTGTCACCCCAGCTGATGAAAATCTTCTGGCCCGAAATCGCATAGCTGCCATCGCCATTCGGCACCGCCTTGCTGCTCAGCGCCCCCACATCAGACCCGGCCTGCGACTCAGTCAGGTTCATCGTGCCGCACCACTCTCCCGAGATCAGCTTGGGGATATAGAGTGCCTTGATTTCCTCGCTGGCGTGATGCTCCAGCGCCTCAATCTGGCCTTGGGTCATTAGCGGGTTCAATTGCAACGACAGGCAGGCAGAGCCCATCATCTCGTTCACCGCAGTCGTCAGCGCCATCGGCAGGCCCATGCCGCCATGCTCCGGATTGGCGGCGATAGACATCCAACCACCCTCCGCAATCGCGCTGTAGCCTTCGGCAAATCCGGGCGAGGTGCGCACCACACCATTCTCCAGCGCTGCCGGATGCAAATCCCCGGCGCGCTGCAGCGGTGCTAAAACCGTTTCGCACAGCTTGCCCGCCTCCGACAAAATCGCCTCAACCGTATCAGGGGTTGCTTCGGCGAATAGGTCCGTGCCCGAAACCTGCTCAAACCCGACGACATGGTCGAATAGAAATTGGAAATCGGCGAGCGGTGCGCGGTAGGGCATGAAAATCTCCTTTGACATCAATACGGCATCGGCTTGGCAAATGAAGCTTACACAAGTATGTCCGATGTTGCTGCCAAGATTAACGTCGCCTCATCAGCCTTCAAGGTCAACGCTACGTCACGATGCCAATCAAAACCCTCACCCTTGACGCTACGTCAGACGGCATCGCCCAAGCGGCGCAGATTTTGCGGGCGGGTGGGCTGGTCGGCTTTCCAACGGAAACCGTTTACGGCCTTGGCGGCGATGCGCGCAATGATACCGCTGTGGCCCGGATATTTGACGCCAAAGGCAGGCCGCAGTTCAACCCGTTGATCGTGCATGTCCCGGATCTGGAAACGGCTGAACTTTACGCCTGTTTCAACGATGCCGCCCGCGATATGGCCGCCGCTTTTTGGCCCGGCCCGCTGACCATGGTTTTGCCGTTGCGCGAAGGTGCAGGCCTGTCGCCGCTGGTCACGGCCGGGCTGGATACAGTGGCCATCCGCGTGCCTGCCCACGCCACCGCCCGCGCCTTGTTGCGCGCCTTTGGCGGGCCGCTGGCTGCCCCCTCTGCCAACCCGTCGGGCCGGATTTCCCCCACCCGTGCCGATCATGTGCTGCACGGGCTTTCGGGGCGCATCAACGCGGTACTGGATGCCGGTCCCTGCACCGTGGGGGTGGAGAGCACCATTTTGGGGATGGACGGCACGCCTTGCCTGCTGCGCCCCGGTGGCCTGCCACAAGAGGCTCTGGAAGCCGCCCTTGGCATGCCGCTTGCCACGGGCGGCAGCGCGGAAAAACCCAACGCGCCGGGGCAGCTTGCCTCCCATTACGCACCCGAGGCGCGGCTTCGGCTGGGTGTCACCACGCCCAATGCCGCAGAGGTTTGGGTTGGCTTTGGCCCCGGTTGTGACGGTGCCGCCCTCACCCTTTCGGTCAACGGCGACCTGATCGAGGCCGCCGCCAACCTGTTTCACACCCTGCGTCTTGCGGACCGCAGGGCAGGGCAGGGCGGGGCCATCGCCTTTGCCCCGATCCCCGAAACCGGGCTTGGCCGCGCGATCAATGACCGCCTACGCCGCGCGGCGGCGCCCCGGCCTTAGAGCCGTTTTGCGTTTAGCTGAATCATAAATCGCCCCAAGGTCAGCAGGATCTTGCTATTGGGGTTGAGTGTCAGAAGCGCCGGGCTCATCTGGCAGATTAACATCTGTATCTCCACATCCTCTGGTTCTCTATGGCTGAGGTTATCAATTTTTCCCCGTGAACTGCCCTCTCCCTATGTGTCACGATGTGGCAGGGCCTGAGCGTAAGCGAATAGCAGCAAGGTGCCGCAACAAACGAGCACAACAGAGGAACAACAAATGATCCACGAATTTAAAAGCTTCATTGCCAAAGGCAACGTCATGGATATGGCGGTCGGTATCATTATTGGTGCCGCATTTACGGCAATCGTCTCATCCTTGGTGGGTGACCTGATCAACCCGATCATCGGCCTTGTCGTCGGTGGCATTGACTTTTCGAACATGTATGCCGTGCTAAGTGGCACTGTCGCCCCCGGCACCGGGCTGGCTGCTGCCCGCGAAAGTGGCGCTGCGGTCTTTGCCTATGGTGCGTTCATCATGGCGATCATCAACTTTCTGATCATCGCTTTCGTGGTCTTCATGCTGGTCAAAATGGTCAACCACGTCAAAGAAGGCGCTAGTGCCGAAGAAGCGCCCGCCGCCCTTGCCGCACCGGCTGGCCCGACCGAAACCGAGTTGCTGGCCGAAATTCTGGCAGCACTGAAGAAAAAGTAATCTTTGCCGGAAAAGCAGAATGGAAAGGCCCCCCAGATCACTCTGAGGGGCCTTTTTAATTTACGTCCGAAGGCGCGCGAAAAGCGTTCTTACACGTTCAAAGCATCCGCCGCTGCCATTACCGGCAAGCCAAGCGCTTCGCCCACGGCGGCATAGGTCAGATGCCCCGCATGGGTGTTCAGGCCAGCCAGCAAATGCTTGTCCTCGGCGCAGGCTTTTTTCCAGCCCTTGTCGGCCAAGGCCAACATGAAGGGCATGGTCGCATTGCCAAGCGCTATGGTTGAGGTGCGCGCCACAGCGCCGGGCATATTGGCCACGCAGTAATGCATGATGCCATCCACATTATAAACCGGGTCTTGATGGGTGGTGGCTTTGGAGGTCTCAAAGCACCCGCCTTGGTCAATCGCCACATCCACCAGCGCCGCACCCGGCTTCAACTCCGCCAGTTGCGCGCGGCTGATAAGCTTGGGCGCAGCCGCCCCCGGCACCAGCACCGCACCAATGATCATATCGGCCGCGCGGGCCAGCTCAATCGTATTCCCGGCGCTGGCATAGGCGTTCTTGAAGGTGCCGCCAAACACATCGTCCAAATAGCGCAAACGGACGAGGGAACGGTCCAGCACTGTCACTTCCGCGCCCATTCCGGCCGCGATCTTGGCGGCATGTGTGCCCACAACGCCGCCACCGATCACCAACACGCGGCCTGGTGCCACACCCGGTACGCCGCCCAGCAAAACGCCGCGCCCGCCATTGGCCTTTTGCAGCGTCCATGCACCCACCTGCGGGGCCAGACGCCCGGCAACCTCGGACATCGGCGCGAGCAACGGCAGGCCGCCACGGTCATCGGTCACTGTCTCATATGCAATTGCCGTCACGCCGGATTTCAGCAAGTCCTGTGTCTGCGCCAGATCGGGGGCAAGGTGCAGATAGGTGAACAAAACCTGCCCCTCGCGCAGACGTGCGCGCTCCGCCGCCTGCGGTTCCTTGACCTTGACGATCATCTCCGAGGCGCTGAAAACCTCTTCCGCGGTGGCCGCGATCTTGGCACCAACCGCGATGTAATCGGCGTCGCTGAAACCAGCGCCAATCCCGGCCCCGGTTTCGATCAGCACGTCGTGGCCGTGCGCCACCGCCTCATGTGCGGCATTCGGCGTCATGCCAACGCGGAATTCCTG
>CALEMZ010000502.1 GCA_937910975.1 uncultured Pseudorhodobacter sp.
CGGTTGTTGAATAGGGCGCGGGCGGTTGTCATGGCGAGCTTCCTTTGATGCGTTGACCATTTCAATCTGATGGTAAAACCGGGCGTAAATACGGCAGTTTTGTGGGCGCATCATGCGGATTATAGAGATTTTATTGAAACGCGAGATGGCTGATCGGGCAGGGGGCTTTCCGCCCCCAACGGCCTGCGGCCTCCCCCCGAGGATACTTGGGCCGAAAAGAAAGCCGGGGCAGTATTAGGGATCGGTATCCGGACTGGTGAGTTCCATGACCAGAAACCGTTCGAATGCATCGAGGTTTACAGGCTCGAACTGGCCAAAGCCTTGCATCCAGACTGAGGCTTCGCGCAGGGCGTCGGGCTCCAGTTTGCACCATTTCACCCGACCGCGCTTTTCCTGACTTATCAGCCCCGCTTCGGCCAGCACGTGCAGGTGTTTGGATATGGCGGCAAGCGACATCTCGAACGGTGCCGCGACATCGGTGACGGCCATGTCATCCTCCAGCAGCATGGACAGGATCATGCGGCGGGTCGGATCTGCGAGGGCGGCGAAGGTTGCATCCAGCGGGTGGGTCATGGGGATGTTTTGCTACGGGTTGAGGCGATCGTCAACCAGATGGTTGAATATGGGGGAAGGCCGCCTTTTTGCTATATGGTGGAGGACAGACTGTGGCGCATTCCGTTGCCCCTTTGCAAAGTAAAGTAAAATCAATGGGTTGAGAGGGTGTTTGCGGCGCGTTTGCTTGCTTGACTCGGCGCTGTCGCCTGCGTAGGTAGAGCGCGACTGTTCAAGGGTTGTCTTACCATGTCGGAAGAACCTGATCCGGAGCGTTTACGAGCCCTTGAGGCCCGGTTAACGCAGGTGAAGGGGAAGTCGCAAAAGGCAAGAGGCGAGAACGGCAAGGCATTTTCGCAGAGCGAGATGGCTTGGAGGATGGTGATCGAGTTGGTAACCGGAATGCTTCTGGGGCTGTCGATCGGGTTTGGATTGGACTTTGTGTTCAAGACGCAACCGCTCTTCTTGGTGATCTTTGTGCTGCTGGGCTTTGCGGCTGGCGTGCGGACGATGTTGCGGACCGCGCAAACCATGCAGGCAGGCCAAGACGGAACAACCAGCGGGGCTGCGCGCCCTGACAAGAACGAGGGCAACGATGTCTGAAGAAGCGAGCACCGGTTTCCAGATTCATCCGATGGACCAGTTCATCGTGAAGCCTCTGTTTGGCGGCGATCACATTGCCTGGTACACGGTTACCAACGTGACTATGTGGATGGCGATTGCCGTTCTGGTGATTGCGGCCCTGCTGATGCTGGGCACGCGCCGCCGTGCAATTGTGCCCTCGCGCAGCCAGTCGGTGGCTGAACTGCTCTATGGTTTCATCTACAATATGGTTGAAGAAGTGACGGGCCATGACGGGGTGAAATACTTTCCCTATGTCATGACATTGTTCTTGTTCGTCTTGTTTTCGAACCTTCTGGGGCTGTTGCCGATGGCGTTTACCACTACCAGCCATGTGGCGGTGACCGTGGTTCTGGCGCTGATGGTCTTCCTTGGGGTGACAGTTCTGGGCTTTGCCAGAAAAGGCGTCGGGTTTCTGGGCATGTTCTGGGTATCCTCAGCGCCGCTCGCGATTCGGCCCATTCTGGCGCTGATCGAGATCATTTCTTACTTTGTCCGTCCGGTTTCCCATTCCATTCGTTTGGCGGGCAACATGATGGCAGGCCATGCGGTGGTTAAGGTTATCGCGGGTTTTGCAACGCTGGTTGTGGCTTCTCCGGTTGTTATCGGGGCTGTGGCAGCGCTTTACGGTCTGGAGCTGCTGGTGGCGGTCGTTCAGGCCTACGTCTTTACAATCCTGACCTGTGTGTATCTGCGGGACGCTGTCGGCGACGCGCAGCACTAAGGTCTTCATTCTACCAACCAAACTACTATTCCATAAGGAGCAAATGCTATGGAAGGCGATATCGCAGAAATGGGTAAGTTCATCGGTGCAGGTCTGGCCACGATCGGTCTGGGCGGCGCTGGTATTGGTGTGGGTCACATTGCAGGGAACTTCCTTGCTGGTGCTCTGCGCAACCCTTCGGCAGCACCTGGCCAAATGGCCACACTTTTCGTCGGCATCGCGTTTGCCGAAGCTCTGGGCATCTTCTCGTTCCTGATCGCCCTGCTGCTGATGTTCGCCGTCTAATCCACGCGTTCTGACCTTTGGGCCGGATGGGCAACCCCGTCCGGCCGAGTCTTGAGGATGCTGGAGAAACGATATGGCGACTGAAGCGCATGATGCTGCTGTAACGGCTGCGGAGGCTGGCGCCCAAGGGGCCACAAAAGCCGTCGGTATGCCGCAGCTTGATTTTTCGACCTGGCCGAACCAGATTTTCTGGCTTTTGGTCACGTTGGTTGCGATCTATCTGATCGTTACCCGGGTCGCTGTGCCCCGTATCGGGGCGGTTTTGGCCGAACGCCGAGGCACGATCACCAATGATCTGGCCGCAGCGGAAGAGCTGAAGCTCAAGGCGACCGAAGCCGAAGCCGCCTATAACGAGGCGCTGGCAACAGCGCGGGTTGAGGCGGCCAAGATCGTCGCCGCCGCGCGCGTGGATATTGAGGCCGATTTGGCCAAAGCGACTGCCAAGGCGGATGCTGAGATTGAGGCCAGAACGGTTGTTTCCGAACAGCGTATTGCCGAGATCAGAGCCGGCGCGCTGGAAAGCGTGACCGAAGTGGCTAAGGACACGGCCAAGGAATTGGTGGCGGTTCTCGGTGGGAAAGCGGA
>CALEMZ010000503.1 GCA_937910975.1 uncultured Pseudorhodobacter sp.
AGATGGAACTCAAACGTTGCCTCCGCATCGTTACGCAAACGCGCCATCTTGCGCGCAACCTCAGACTGCACCTGCTGGGTCGCAGATTCCGAGCCAAAGTCGCGGATCGCTTGGATTTCCGAGGCCCAAAGCACGTCCTGCTTCTTGAACTGACGGCAAACAAACGCCCGCATATTGCGCCGTTCAGGGATTTGGTTCTCATAGGCTGAGCCACGCTCTGAGAACGGGATGAGCGAAAGCGTCCCATCTCGGCTCTCGATCATGACGGTGCGTTGCCGCACCCCACGTGATCCAAAAAGGCTCGATCCCGACAGGATCGCCGGCTTGAAGGGAATGTTTTCTAAAGCCCGCGTGAGCTCTGTAATGCTGAAGGCGTCGCCTTCAAAAATGTCCATGGTAGCCATGCGGCAACCTCCTGTAGTTCAGTGAAAGGGATCCGCGCTTTGGGTCAGCGCAAAATGAGGCCAAGCGTGGCCAGTGCCGTAATTCCGGTAGCGATTTGGGCCTCTGTCGCACCATCAGGCCAGACGATCTCATGGCGGTTCACGATGGCCGGTCCGCGCAGGATCACGACGCCCGGCGCATCGGCATCAGTGGCGTCGACAGCGTCCCAGAGAATGCCCGCAGCATTCTGACTGCCGTTCGTAGCGGCAGGCGTAAGGCCTGTGTATTTACCGCCCGTGGTCAGCTTGCCCAGCACAGTCCCAGGTGCGAGTTTGCCTGTTCCAGACGCAAGGGTGACGGTTTCACGGGTAAAGTCGCGCAGCACTTCCCAGATGAGAAAACCACCGGTATGGGGCCCTTCGGTCAATATGGTCATGTGGAATTATCCTTTCAGCTTGAAGGTTTGGGCACTGACATCACCCCAGGGACGCATGCTCTCAAGGCGCCCAGGCTGGGAGTGATGCGATGTGATCTGCTGTGTGGCATCGACCTTCGCGTCCAGCAGGCTGGTGCGCACTGCGTCCAGACTAGCGCCCTCCTCGAGGAACCGGCCTGACATCTGCGGCTGGTTCGCTAGGCGGCAGAGGTCGATCACCGCGCGCGCATGGGCGATCGCCTCCGCGCGGATGGCCGTGGCGTCCGGCGCAGTGTTGGCGCCCCCAACGCAGCTCCCTGCCCCGTTCGCTTGGGTGTTCCTGTCTGCAACACCCTCGCTCTGCCTATTTGAACCCAATGGATCGTCGGCTGTGGCCACTGGATCAACGTTCCCGGCGGGAACCTTGGTCGCAGGATCGGGTGCACTCAGAGGATCGTCATCCGCTGCAACTTCGTTCCCTTCTGGAACGATGTCGTCGCCAATGGCCGCACTTTCTGCATTGACCAGCTCCGCCAGCACAGACGGCGCGTTGCGGAACCTGCCAATGTCGAAGCTGGCCGCAATCCGCACAGGCTCGGCCATTCGCGTGGCAAGACCTGCTTCCAGCGCGTCCTTGGCATCAAACCAAGTCTCGGCCTTAAGCAATCCCGCAATCTCTTCAACCGGTTTGCCCGACTTCGCCGCATAGCCGCGCGTCATACTGGCCGCGATCTTATCCAGCGTCCCTGCCATATCGCGCATATCAACAGCTGTGCCCATAACAACGC